>NZ_LBFB01000013.1:0-70666 GCF_013363285.1 Marinitoga sp. 1154
TTGAATCCAAGCATCTCGTTGAATTTTATATCTATTGTTTTATTTTTAGTTATATTAAATCCACTGGTTAATGAATCCAACATTATTGGGCTTACTCCTGTCATAAACAGCCTTTCTATTATTGTTTCTGTTCCTTTTTTTATTTCTTCATAGAATTTTCTTACAAATCCATGTTTTGTTACACTGTCTTTGAATAAATCAAGGTTAAAACTCAATAGTTCATTTGCAAAATGATCATATTCGTCTATTAATAAGTATATTGGTTTTCTTATTTCATTCTTTATTCCGTCAAGAAATGAGCCAAGAATATCTGCTGGTTCTGTTAGTTCTTTTTCTATTTTTAGTTTTAATTTATAATCATTTTTAAAATTATCAAGAGAACGTATAACTTTATTTTTAAAACTATTTATTAATTTTTCTTTATTTTCTGTTTGTATTCCAGAAAAATTCATTTTTAAAATATAATAATTGTTTTTTAACGATGTTGGATTTTTTCCTATGTATAATTTTCCAAATAATTTTTCAAATTTCTCTGCATAATTGATATCATAATACTTTGCAAGTGTATCTAAGAACAATGTTTTTCCAAATTTCCTTGGCCTTAAAAACACTATATTTTTTTCATTTAATGATTCTAATTTTTCTATATATTCTGTTCTATCTATGTAATAATAATTTTGCATTATTACTCTTTCAAAATTTTGTTCCCCATATGGTATTTTTTTCTTCATAAACACACCTCTTCTAATAAATAATGACAAAATCAAAAATACTTTTTTATTTTATTCTTATATATCAAGCAGAAAGCCGCTATTTTTTATTTCTTGTTTTATATATTTAAAATTTCAGATAACAATTCATTTTTCCTTTCATTTCGCTTTTATTTTAACATTTTTATCATATATTTGTCAATCAGTTTTAGAAAGATATGTGATTTCCCTACGAAAAGAGTGGATAATCAAGATTAATGAATCTGTTTTTACAGTATAAAATATTTATATTTTATCATATATTTCCTCACTTATTTTGGAAGAGAACTTAAAATATTGATAATAATAAAATAATTTGTGGTAGTTGCAATTTATTATTGTATAAATTGTTATATAATAAAAAAGAGAGGCCATTAGACCTCTCTTTTTTATTTTTAGAAAATAGTCCATGGTATAGAACCAGCTGGAACGTTTTTTACAAATCTTGCATCTTCAATAAATCCTTTTGACTCATTTTCTGGAATTATACCAATAACAGGAACTGGGTTTCCATTTATTGTTGCAATTCCTGAGAAAGTTATTTCAGAAGCTGACTTTGTAACATCTCTGTATATTATTAATTTAAATTGTCCACTTAAATTTGATAAATCAGCTGAAAATTCTGTAGCTTCTTCCGAAATACTTATAGATGTTTCAAATGATATAGTGTTTATATTTTCAACTAACAATGTAGCACCGCCAGTTATTGTAGAATCTAATGCGATATCTAATTTAAATGTTGAATCTAATACTAAATAAATTATGGTACTTTCATCGCTTAATGTAATGTTTTTTGTTAATACAGTTGCTTCTTCTGCTCTATAATTTAGTGAATCAAATTGCATATAATCAGGTCCACTTAAAACTAAAGTGTAATCTCCAGGATCTACAGAATAGAATGTGCCATATCCATCATCTGTTGTAACATAATAATTTGCTCCTTCTCCTGATTTTCTTATAAGAGAAATAAATACATTTGATAATGGTGCTCCAGCATTAGACATAACATAAAAATCATAACTTGCTCCCGATGTGGATGGTAATGTTTCATTTACAGCTGCAGCTGCATTTATTCTTCCATAACCTGCAGCATGATCCCAACCTGCAATATCTATGTCATCTGCAGTATTTTCTATCATTTTTCTTATTTGATATGGTGTTGCATTTGGATGTAATTGTTTTAACAATGCTGCCAAAGCGGAAACATGTGGTGTTGCCATTGATGTTCCGGCCCAATAATCATATGGTTCTGAATAAACACCATATATTTGAGCTGAATGTCTTGGAATAGTAGATAAGACCTTTTCTCCGGGTGCAGCTACAGAGATAGTATCACTTCTATTTGAAAAATCTGTAACTTCATCTCTTGCATTTGAAGCTGCTACTGCTATAACTCCAGGGTATGAAGAAGGATAATGCCAGTGTTGGTCAGTATGATCATTTCCTGCTGCTGCAACAAATACTGCATTGTGGAATAATGCGTAATCTATAGCAAGTTTTAGAGTTTTAGAATATCCTCCGCCACCCCAACTGTTTGATAATACTTGAGCACCGTTGTCAACAGCCCATATAATACCTCTTGCAACATACGCATCACCAATATAGTCTGGTTGGAATATTGGTATTGACATTATTTTTGCACCATATGCAAGTCCAACTACTCCATTTCCATCTTTTTTAGCAGCAATAGTTCCTGCAACATGTGTTCCATGATCATCTCCATCATCACCAGGGCCACCAATTACTGCATCATAATCTTCATCAGGCATTATTAAATTTCCACTAACTGGATCAAATCCTGCTACAAATTGACCGGCTAAATCTGGATGTTGTGCATCAATTGGTGTATCAATAACAGCAACTATAACATTTGTTCCAGTTGCAACTTTCCATGCATCAATAGCGTTAATTTTATTCATTCCCCACAAGCTATCTTCAGAAACACCATCTATATTTTTTGTAATTGTATCATCTATTATTTCAGGTTTAGGATCTATTAAATCTCTTTTAAAACTTGGCTCAACATATTTAATTCCATCAAGCTTTAATGATTTTAATTTATCATAAGCCTCTTTTAATGTTCCGTCAAATTTTATTCCAACAACCTTAATTTCTGGAATTTCAATATAAACTTCACCATTTAAAGCTTTTTTTATTTCTTCAATTGAATCTTTATTTTCGTATCCTACAAGTATTCTCCCTTCAAATACTTCTGCATTATTGAATTCGCTAAACACAACATTGTTATCTTTATCATTTTCATTCGGATTCAACAAAGTGGTCTGACAACTAGCAAAAATGAACAATATTGATAAAAGACCTATTAAAATATATTTTAAATTTTTCATATTCACCCCTCCTTATTATTGTTTTGACCAGTCATCGTCGCTTCTTAGACTGATTTCCCAATATGTTTTATAATATTTCAAAATACCTTTCACATCAAGTCTATCTCCAATAGTGGCATCTGAAGTTAATATATTAGATCCACCTTTATATACATATATTGAAGCTGTACTGTCCGTTGTGTCATATTCAAGACTTAACCCATATTTATCAATACTTGTTATTGTTCCTGATGAGCTAACTAAAGCACTTGCATAAGGATTTAATCCTATATCATTTTCCTCTAATATAGAAGGATCTAAAGGTATAGCATTTAATTCATTTCCAGATAGCTGATCTAATATCATAACATTTTTCACAGCAAATGTTTTTCCAAAAGTATCTGAATACATATCGCCTTTTACAATAAGAATATCACCGATATTTACATTATAAACATTAGAATCAAATTTCAATTTTAATGCCTTATTTGTTATAGGATCTTCTAAATATACATAATTTTTATATACATCTACTACAGAACCAACAATATTAGCACCAAATAAATATGTTGAAAGATATTTATCTTGAGATTCCTCTATGGAATATATATCATAAATATCTGTTCCAGTAGTAAATGTATTAAATGCATCGGCATCCACTCTACCAAATGGATCTACACCATATCCCTGATCTATAGAAATTGATATTGCACTTGATACATCATTTTGAGTATAAGCATATGCAAGATCTATTGCCCATGAATATGTTTTATTAGGAGCAAGTGGCTCATTATACATATATAATCCGTTAGCATTTAGTAAGAACCATTGTTGAGATGCATAATTTACTGCTAAAGGATAAGGGCCCATAACATCATACATTTGTTGATATACCTTACCATCTTCACCTATATATCCAGGCAATAAATGTTGTTCAGATTGAACTAAATCATAAATCCATAATGTATATTCAAAAATAGCATTATTCAATGAATTATCATAAACTTTTGGTCGGAATTCAAAAATAGGTTCTCTTGCAACGTTTGTTGATAACATAGATGGTGAGGTTAACTCTACATCAAACATACCAAGTGGAATTACAGAACCTAAATAATGTAATTTTGTTTCACCATCATCATATACAGCCGTAACACCATAATGAACTTCTTTACCAGGTTCCAACTTAGGACTGTAGTCTCTGAAGATAAAGTTATTTTTTGAATATTGTGACACATATCCAGCCTTTTCCCAATTTAAGCCATCAAATGATCTGTATATATTATATCCATTTGGATATTGATAATACATTCCATCAGGATCAAACGCATTAACAGGGATCCACCATACTTCAACCCATAAATTGGAATTTGGTTGTGCTGCTTCAATATTATAATCTAACTTTTTATTAAATTTTGACTCAAGCAATTTAATCTTATTTTCAACATTTCTTTTAATTAAATTATTTATTTTTACATTAGCTTTTTCAATATTGCTTCCTTGACTATAAAATCCTATTTCCATTCTTCTTGTGTAAGAATCCAAATTAGTTCCCATTCCGTAAGATGCCCAATCTGCAGGTGTATATTTCGGAAGAACTATGTCATTATTATTTAAAATATTTAAATACTTTACAATTTCAATTTGATTATCATTGTAATCATAAACTGTTATATGTAAACCCGTTAACCCATTGTAATCAAAAGTATTAAACACAAATGCCACTTCTGAAGCTCCTGATGTATAACCTCTATCGCCAGTCATAAACCCAGATCCTGGAGTTTTTCCTAAAGATGCATAAATAATATTTATATGATCATTTGATACAGGAGTTGCTGTAATTTCAACAAAAATAGGGTAATTAATTACAACATTATCAATATCTAAAGCTTCTGGTTTATTTTCAGGCGTTGCTCCATTTGAAGCCCAAAGATAGTAATCATTGTATTTATAAACACGAAAATCCACTTCTGGTAATTCTTGTGTATCTGGATCTGGATTTAATTCTGCTTTTCTTAATGTAATATAAACATCTTTTACTTCTCCTGCTTTAAGCTTTAGTCCATCAACTTTTGTCAATGCATGATTCAACTTAGTTGCTTCTATAGTTAATGTTGTAGAATCGGAAGTTAAATTCAATGTAATAGTCGCCATGCCATTTGCATCTGTTGTAGTTGAAATATTATTCACCAAAATATTTGCATTATCAACAGCAGGACCTGATTTTGCATCAGTTACATAAACTACAACAGTAGCATTCCCTGTTATTTCAGATGTAGGTGCAGTATATATGAATCCTTTTTCTGCTATTCCGCCAAATGGATCTTTTGCTACGATTATATAATTTCCATCTTTATTTTCAGTATTAAAGAAATTTGCATATTTTTCCCCTATTAAAGTCGAAGCTTCCTGAGTTCCTGAATATATTTCATATTTTAATTCATCGTTATCATTATCAACAGCATTCCATGTGAATTTAACTACAGAATCATTTACGGCTTCAGATGCAACTTCTGTTTCAAATACTGGTGCTGTATTTGATTTTGTTGTAAATAACCATACAGGACTTTTCGTTTCAAATCCTTTATCATCTCTAACAATAACATACCATGAAACACTATTTCCAGGTAAAAAACCGCTTATTGAAATCTGGGTTTGATCTGTTGTCGCAACAAATGTGTTATTAATATAAACATCAAATTCTAGCGGATCATCATCCACATCAGTTGCAACCCATGATAAGTTAACAACAGCACCGCTTTTAAAAGTTGAATACTCCCATGATACATCATTAGCATTATTATCTGGAATAGGTGTATCTATTTCCGGGAAATGATTATCTCCTTCATATACGCTATTAGCAACCTGAAAATTTATTTCAGGACTTTCGATTTCAATATTTCCTAATTCGACAGCTATAATTTTTACAGAATAATTACCAACTGTAATTAAGTTGGTTATTTGGTATGTTTTATTGGTTGTTGTACCATCTAAAGTAAATTCGCTTTCTCCAGGCTTTTTCATCAATATTTTATATTCATAATCTCTTCCATCTATATATGAAAATATTTCCCATGAAATAATTTTTGATGAATTTTTTAATATAGATGTGTTATTCTGAGTAAGAATTTTTATTTCTTTAACACTTGGAACAACTTTAAAAGTTAACTTGTTGGTTTTAACAGTTTGGTCTCCGGCTATAACTTCAACATAATAATCATAATCCCCTAACTCCCAAAGTATATCTTCTGGAATAGTTACATTTGTTAATTTTAAACCGCTCTTTTCAAAAACCTTTTTTCCAGATTTTTCTACAACTAATTTTGCAGTAAACGAATCAACTCCTGCAACAGACCAGCTAATATCTACAGATGTTTTTACAGGCACAACCCCGTTAATACCAGTAACAGCTTTTGTAATAGTTATAGCTATCGGTTTTTGTTGTGTTAAACATGACGTGAAAAGAAATAGTAATACAAAACTAAGGATTAGAAAAACAAGCTTTTTGCTACTTTTCATCCAACTACCCCCTTTTATAAGATATTGATAATTTACTAATTATTTAAATTTTTCTTTTTTTAATTTAACATCATATTATACAATAATTTTTTACTGTTTTCAAGTTACTTAAAGGTAAATTTAAATAATTAGGAAACCGAATATTAATTAATATAAAAAAGAAGCAACGTTAAGTTGCTTCACTCAAATAGTTTTAATATATCATCTTTTGATAAATTTTTTAGTATGGATTTTTCAACAGTTATTGCAAGATTATACAGATCTGATTTTGCCTTTTTTAATTTTAATATTTTTTCTTCTATTGAATTCTTTGTTATAAATTTATATACAAATACCGGTTTTGTTTGTCCAATTCTATAAACTCTGTCTGTTGCTTGATTCTCAACAGCTGGATTCCACCATGGATCATAATGTATTACATAATCAGCACCTGTAATATTTAACCCAGTTCCACCAGCTTTTAAACTAACTAATAGTAGTTTAATCTCATTATTTCTATTAAAATCTTCAATAATCTCTACTCTTTTTTTTGTTTGACCAATTATTTTACTATATTTTATATTCTCTTCATTCAACCATTCTTCCATAATATTAATCATTTTAACAAATTGCGAAAACACAACTATTTTATGATTTTCACTTAGTACTTCTAATACAAATTTTTTAAATTCATTAAATTTAGAAGATTCTATATTTAACCCAAGCAGTTTTGGATGATTTACAACCTGTCTTAATCTTAACAATCCTTCTAATATGCTAAAGTTTAAATTTCCCTGCGACATAGCTATTTTTTGTCTATATTCATGTAAAATTTGATGATATATTTTCACTTGATGTTGCGTCATCTCGTTAAATATATATTCTTCTGTTTTTGGCGGTAATTCGTTTAAAACATTTTCTTTTTTTCTCCTTAATATAAAAGGATTTATCTTTTCTTTTAATTTTTTTATACTTTCTTTATTTGCATAGGTATATTTTCTGTTAAATTCTTTTCTTTTTCCAAAAAAGCCTGGCATTAAAAAATCAAAGATATTGTATAAATCATTTAGTGAATTTTCTAATGGCGTTCCTGTTAAAGCTAACTTATGTTCGGCTTTTAATTTTCTAATTGTCTTATATAATTTGGTTTCATTATTTTTTATGTATTGTGCCTCATCTAAAATGATATAAAATAATTTTATTTTTTTAAATTCTTCAAATGAATTTCTTATTGTTCCGTAAGTTGTAAGTATTACATCAACATCTTCAGGTATTTCTTTTTGATTATTATGATAAATATAATATTTTATATTGGATGTAAATTTTTCTATTTCATATGCCCAGTTATATACAACAGAACGCGGAGCTATTATTAAAAATTTTCTATTATTTCCTTTTAAAGATAAAATTAAAGCTATAGTTTGAAGAGTTTTTCCGAGCCCCATATCATCTGCCAAAATTCCATTGAAATTGAGTTCTTGAAGATATCTTAAAAAATAATACCCGTATATCTGATAATCTCTCATAGGTATTTTTAATTCAGGAATTTCATACTCTTTTATTTTTTCAAAATTTTTAATATTTTCAATAAACTGTTTTGTTTTATCATCAATGGTATTTATTTTTAATTCTTTGCTATTTAATAAAGAATATATGTTATAGACTTCTATTTCTATTTTTTCATCCTTAAATTTAATTTCTTCTAATTTTTCAAGGATTTTCGGCGGGATTTTTATAAATGTTTCGTCTTTTAATATTATAAAATTATTTTTTCTATTTTTGGCAATATTTAAATCTATTTTTCTATTATCTTTTAATTCAATTTCACCATCAATATCAAACCAGTTATTCTTCAAATTCAGGTTTAATTTCATACTTTTTATTTCATGCATTTTTATATTTTTATTCATTTTTACTATTACGTTTTTATCCAGATTTTTGATTTTATTTTCTATAAAATCAAAAAATGATTCTATTTCTAAAAACCCCTTTCCCTGATTATCCAATTCAATTCCAGCATTTTTTAATGAATTAATTAATTTTTCTTCTTCTTCAAGATTTCTATGTTTGTAATCTTCATAGAATTCTACTTCATTACTATATAAAAATTTTCCTTTCAGATAGAATTTATCTTTAATAAAATTTATATATAAATTCAACTTAGGAATAAATAAATCCTTTTTTATTCCCAATTTATCGTCTATTTCAAGTTCTAACCCGTAACGTTCATATTTTATTAAATGTTCTTTTATAAATTTTTCCAATCCTTCTTTATTTTTAAAAGTAATATATGTTTTTATATTATCGTATTTTGGTAAATGGATAGAAGCTTTTGTTTTTATTAAAGATATCATGTTATTTTCAATATAAGCCATATCATTAATCGAAGAAATAATATTATCATATTTTAGTTCTGGCAATATTTCTATTGTAGCTTTATTTTCTTCTTTATCTTTTTTTAGATGTATTTTTAATTTGATATCTTCCCCCCAATTTATCATTTTTTTATTTCTAAAAAGTACTTTTTTATTATTAATTTTTTTAATATCTTCAAAACTTTTTAAGACAAGTTCATAACCTGGTTTTGTTTCTATATATCCAGGAGTCAATAATTTTTTTATATCGCTTTCATCCTCAGGTACTTTTAATTTTAAAAAATCCATAACTTCATTATATGAGTTTATATCTTTTCTTAAAAGAATTCTGTTATTTTTTTTATATCCCAATTTTACTATCGTTTTTTGTCTGTCGGGATATATTAAATAATATGTATCGCCATAATCTTTAAAATTAAAATAATTGTCTAATCTATAATCCAGTGTATAATCATCATCAAATATACCCAGACTTTCAATATATTTTTCAATTTCAATAATTAAACGAACGATATGTTTACACAAAAACGGTGCCTTTATATTATCCTGGCAAGTACAGTTGTATTTTATTTCATGTTTTTTTTGATTGAATATTAATTCAGGCCTTGCATAATTAAAATATTCAAGGAAAATTACTGAAAATATTGTTTTTTCTTCATCATTGTAAATTGCAAATTCATAATCTTCATAATAATATTGAGCTAATTCAAGTTCCAATGCTTTTTTTATCAATTTTTCTGGAATTACTTTTTTTATATTTTTCAATCTTTCCAGTAATATACCGGTATTTTTTATATATATCTTTTTATCCATGATAATCTCCCCTTTTAAAAACTGAGTTTTTTTGTTATAATTATATATACAAAATTTATATATAAGGTGATAATATGGAGAATTTGACATTATCAATCCAGCCGACTATAAGTTATCTTGGATCATTTTTGGGCGGAATACTGTCATTTTTCAGCCCATGTGTTTTACCTTTAGTTCCTCTGTTTTTCGGTATATTGATACCTGATATTAAGAATTTACCCCTAACGTTAAAACGAGGTATTGCATTCTTTATCGGATTGTCAATGTTTTTTTCTTTACTTGGAGCATTAGCCGGTAGTATAGGTTTTATATTATCAAAATATCAGTTTATACTTAATATTATAGCAGGGATTTTTATTATAGCAATGGGAATATATTATTTAATTGATAAATCATTTTTTAAGGGGTTAAAATTTAATTTTTCAAAATATAAAAATACATCATTTATAAGTGCTTTTATACTTGGAATTTTGATTTCATTCATATGGATACCGTGTTCTGGACCTGTATTGGCCGCTGTTTTAGCCTTTGCCTCTACAACGTCAAATGCTTTTAAAGGTGCGTTTATGCTATTTTTGTATTCACTTGGAATTTCAATACCTTTTTTATTTTTAAGTGGCATAATCAGCAAAATAGTTTCAAAAATTACATTTGGTACCCCTAAATGGGAAAAATATTTAAGAATTACAGGAAGTGTTATTTTGATTTTAATAGGTATTTTAGTTATTTTTGGTAAATTCAATTCATTACAGGGAGTGTGATAAAATGAAAAATTTATTTGTTTTTGCGATGTTTATATTTGCAATATCTATATACAGTTATGCAGCAAACCTTGATGATTTTATTATTCATGATTTTAATACAGCTCTTAAAATAGGTGAGATAACAGGAAAAAATGTTGTCATTATGTTTTCCTCTAAAAGCTGTTATTATTGTAAAAAATTTAAAGAGGATGTATTAACAGATAAGGAAATTCAGAAATGGTTAAGAACAGAATTTATATTCGCTGAAATATATGCAGATAAGAATAAAATTGCAAATTTTAAGAATAAAAGTATGAATTATGTTGAATTATTCGGTGCTTTTGGAATACGTGGAACACCAACATTTTTCTTTTTTGATAAAGAACCACTTGCTCAATTACCAGGATTTGTTGAGAAGGATACTTTTTTGTCCATCTTAAAATATTTTAAATATTTGAAAACAAGAAATATTAAGTATCAGGATTTTGTGAAAAGCAATATAAAAGTTAATATTGAACGCAAAATTTTAAAACTAAAAAAAGAAGATATAGAGTATTTACTTTTAAATGATCCAAATACAAAAAAATACAATGAAAAAATGGATAAATATACAAATGTGATTTTGGATAAGGTTGATAAAAAATTAGAAGAAAACTTTTATGTTATAATTTATGAAAAGTAAATATAAAAAATATTGTTTTTAGTGATTTTCTATGATATTACAATATCCAAAAAGTAAAGTCGCTCAAACCTTGATTGTTAATCTTCAAAAATAGCTCATTATCGCCGGTCGTATTAGACTCACATCCATGTTCGGCTTCACTCAATTTTACGCTTAGATTTTTTATAAAAAATCTAAGGGAAAAGGTGAGCGATAGCTCAAAAGTTTTTTATAAAATCAAAAATATTTAAACCAATACCCGCGGTAGCGTGTATGGACAATCTACGAGTTTTCGCTTACTTGACTTTTTAGACATTGTAATGATATAATATCCATGTAAAATAATAGTAGATATATAATAAAATCAAAGGACGGTTTTATTATGAAAATAACAAAAATAAAAAAATTATATATAAAAAACAAAAAGCCCTTTAATGGGGCTTTTTTACTTTTTTGGAGGTGAAAAGGATGAAAAGGGTTGCTATTGTTGGAGCACAATGGGGTGATGAAGGTAAAGGAAAAGTTGTTAATTATTTCTCAAATAATTATGAATGGATTGTAAGATTTTCTGGTGGAGCCAATGCAGGACATACTATATATTACAAAGGGAAAAAATATGTAAACCATTTATTACCTTCAATTATACCTGAAGGTAATTCAAAAGCTTTTTTAGGAGCAGGAATGGTTATAGATATAGAGCAATTAATAAAAGAACTGGAAATTCTGGAAAATGATTTTCCGGGTGTTTCTTCAAAAATATATATAGATTTAGAAGCTTTTATAGTTTTACCATATCATAAAGAAGAAGATGCAATTTTAGAAAGTTTAAGAAAAAATCCAATAGGAACAACAAAAAAAGGAATTGGTCCTGCATATACTGATAAGGTATCAAGAGAAGGATTCAAAGTTTACCACCTTTTTGATGAAGATTTATTAAAACAAAGACTTGAAGAGATTATTTATTTAAAAAGGAATATATTTGGTGAAAAATATAATTTTATGCCAGAAGATATTTTTAATTACCTGATAAAGCAGAAAAAAAGATTGGAAAAATTGAATGTGAATTTCACTTCTGCAATAGATATGGCTGATGTTTTCAGAAACACTTCTGTATTATTTGAGGGTGCTCAAGGTGTGTTACTTGATCTTGATTTTGGCACATATCCTTTTGTGACTTCCGGTGCAACAATGGCTCATGGTGTTTCTTCCGTCGGTTTTTCAACATTTGAGCTCGATGAAGTATTGGGTGTATTAAAAGCATATACAACACGCGTTGGCGAAGGGCCTTTCCCAACAGAAGAATTTGAAGAAATTGGTGAAGTAATAAGAAAAAAGGGAAACGAATTTGGCGCAACTACAGGAAGGCCAAGACGTGTTGGCTGGCTTGATTTACCCGCATTGAGATATGCAAAATTAAGATCTGGCTTAACAAAATTTGTCATTACAAAAGCAGATGTTTTAAATGGACTTGATGAAATAAAGGTTTGTGTTGGTTATGAAATAAATGGAAAAATAAAAGAAATTCCAACATCATCCTATGATTTTTTTGTGGCAAAACCTATATATGAAAGTTTAAAAGGATGGCCTGATACAAAACATATTAATTTCTTGAAATATATGGCATTTATTGAAGAAAAAACAGGTATTGAAATTTCTCATATATCCTACGGACCTAAAACAGAAGAAATGTGCAGTAAAAATGAGATGATATTTAATATTTAATTACAGATTATGTTATAATAAATAATAGAATAATGCTAATCGTGTATAAGGAGGGGTTTCATGTTGTATAATATGCCAACAAAATTATATTATGGAAAAAATATTATTTCGCAACATAAAAATGAAATGATCTGTGGTGAAAAAGCTTTAATTGTAACTGGTAAAAATTCTGCCAAAATAACAGGCGCTCTGGATGAGGTGATTTCTGTTCTTAATGAATTCAAGATACCCTATGTTCATTATGACGGAATTGGCGAAAATCCAACATATGATATGATCTTAAAAGGAAGAGACATTGGTTTAAAAAACGAATGTGATTTTGTTATAGCTATTGGTGGTGGAAGCCCTATGGATGCCGGAAAAGCTATAGCTGTATTAACAGCAAACCCAGATTTGATTCCTGATGATTTGTTTGATAATAATAATTATGACGTTTCACTACCAATTGTTGCTGTGCCAACGACTGCCGGAACAGGAAGCGAAGTAACTGAATATGCTGTTTTGACAAAGCCAAATGGAAGAAAAACCGGTTTTAAAAGTAATTTAATCTTTCCTGATGTCTCTTTTTTAGACCCTATATATATGTTAAAGATGAATAAAAACCTCACATTAACTACTGCGGTTGATGCGCTGTCCCATGCTGTAGAAGGGCTTCTCTCTAAAAAATCAACTCCAATATCAAATATACTTGCCAGAGAATCCATTGAATTAATATATAGATATTTACCAAAAACTTTGGAAGATCTGGAAAATATTGAATACAGAGAAAAGCTGGCTATTGCATCAACTTTAGCTGGTATGGTTATAGCACAAACAGGAACAATCTTACCTCATTCATTAGGATATAGAATTACAATACATAAAGGAATAAGACACGGACAGGCTACAGCTATATTTTTACCAATAATTGCCAAAGAGGTAAAGAAAGAAAATCCAAAAAAAGTAGAAACTCTTGAAAAAATTTTTGGAACTTTAGAAAATTTTGAAATCTTTTTAAAAGAAATAGGAACATATAATTTTAATATAGTTTTTACTGAAGAAGAATTAGAATTATTTTCTGAAGAAGTTATGAATTCATCGCATATAAAAAATACACCTGGTAATTATGATAAAAATAAAATTAAAGAAATGTATAAAAAAATTGCAAAAATATGATAAAATATTGAATAAGGGGGAAATGCATTGAAAATATATTTTGTAAGACACGGAATGACGAATTGGAATCTTCAAAAGAAATGGCAGGGTAATGTTGATACTACTTTAAATGATGTAGGTTTAAAACAGGCTGAAAATCTGGGGATAAGATTTAAAAAAGAAGATTATGATATTGTTTATTCTTCACCTTTAAAAAGAGCCTATCAAACGGCTGTTAAAATAGCTGATAATATAAAATCAAAACCTATAATCATAGAAGATTTTAAAGAAGCTCGTGTTAAATTATGGAATGGGTATAGTATAACTGAAGTAAAAGAAAAATTCCCAGAAGAATTTAAATTATGGTCTGAAGATCCCTGGGCTTTTGTAAATGGTGTTGAATCATTGGCTGAAGTTCAGCAAAGAAGTGTAAAGGCATTAAAAAAAATTATATCAGAAAATAGTGTTGATAAAAACATTGTGATTGTATCCCATGCTTTATTAATAAAAACACTGATTTGCTGGATATTGAATTTAAATTTAAATCAACACAGGAATTTTATGCTTGACAATGCATCTGTTTCGATTGTGGAATATAATGAAAATAAATTCAGATTACTGAATTTAAATGAAACATGGCATCTTGATTTAGAAAAAATAGAACATCCCAAAACGGTGGAGGAAGAAGTATGAGACTTTATACATATTTTTTACCTGATGAAAATATTGAAACTCATAAGTATTATATAGTTATAGATACATTAAGAGCTACATCCACAATTGCCACCGCATTGTCTGTCGGAGCATCTTATATTGTTGTTGCTAAAAATCCAGAAGAAGCTTTTAATCTTAAAGATAACAATACACTTCTATTAGGAGAAAGGAATGCTTTAAAAATTTCAGGGTTTGATTATTCTAACTCTCCTTCGGAAATACTAAAAAATGCGGCAGCATTTAAAAATAAAAAGGTGGTTTTATGTACTACAAATGGCTCTAAAGCATTAATAACAGCAAATCTTAGAGGAATAACTATAGCAACATCATTATTAAATTTAAAAGCCGTTTTGCAATATCTAATAGCAAAAAAAGTAGATGATATTGGATTTATCTGTAGTGGCAATGAGGGTAATATATCGCTGGAAGATGTATTTACCGCAGGAAGAATGTTAAGCGTATTATCAAAACAAGATATTACATATTTCAATGATGAATCCTATATTGCTTTAAACATGGCTAACATCCCACATACAAGAATATTACAGTATTCAACACATGCTCAGAAATTAAAGAAAATAGGGTTAGATAAGGATTTAACCATGTGTTTTAATGAAGGGCTTTTAAATGTCGTTCCAATTTCCAAGATGAATAAAAATGAGTTTAAATCTAAAATAGATATATAAAAATCTGGAGGTGTGGTATGAAAAAATTTGTTTTAGTTTTACTATTGGTTGCATTCAGTATTTTAAGTTTTTCTGAGATTATAGGTTATTTAACAAAAAATGGAAAAGTATTGGAAAATTATTATCTGGATGATAAAAGGTTTGAAATTGAGTATTTGAATAGAATCAATTCAATGCAAAAAAATGGTCAGCAGTATGATAAAATGAAAGAACCATATTATATGTTATCTACAATAAAAGATATTTTGAATTACAAAATTCTTGAATATTATGCGAAAGAAAGCGGCTATAAAATAGATATGGATAAAATTAATCAGCAAATTGAAACTTTAACTTCACAATATTTGAGTAATCCTCAAACTAAAGAACAAATAATAAAATATTTTGGTTCAGAAGATAAACTAAAAGAATATTTAAAAGATGCATTAGTTTCAAATGAATATTATAAATTTATAGACGAAAATATTGGAAAAGTTACAGAAAAAGATTTAGATGAATATATCAACAAAAATTTCGAAAATATAAAACTAAGAAATGAAAAAGTTCTTACAAGACATATATTGGTTACAGATGAAGCTACAGCTAATAAAATATTAAAAAATATTAAAAACGGAAATATTTCATTTGAAGATGCTGTAAAAAAATATTCAATAGATACACAATCTGCAAAAAATGGAGGAAAAATTGAATGGGTTGCAAAAAATCAGGTTGTTCCAGAATACTTTGATGCTGCAATTAATGCCAAAATTGGCGAAATTGTTGGGCCCATTAAAACAAACTATGGTTACCATATAATTAAAGTTGATGATAAGAAAGTATATAAATCAATTCAGGATATAAAAGCAGATAATGAACTTATAAATAATCTTAAATTAGAAATCAAAAATGAAAAATTATATAAATGGTACACAGATTATTCCAAAAATTTTGGTTATGCATTAAGATATGAGCCACTTCTTTATGAAGATAGAATTGAAAAAGCTAAAACCATAGAAGAAAAAATTACTATAGAAAAAAAATTATATGATGCTATTAGAACAAATGAAAATGCTCCAGAATTATGGAAAATAAGTTACTTAAATTTAGTAAAAGAATTAAATACATCTTTACCCGAAATGCTTAAGTTAAAAGAAACAATAAATACATATAGAAATAGCACATATATTGAAATGTCAGAAGAAGATATAAGTAAAAACATTGATGAACTTGAAAAAAACATAAAAAATATAAAAGATGAAAAAGAAAAGGCTTCAAAAGAAAAATTAAAAAGAGATATGGAAAATCTTTACTATGCAAAAATTATGTATCCGGAACTTTTTACAGAAAATATGGATATAAATAAAACTAAAGATTATATTAATGAATTGAAAAATAAAGAATTTGAAATATTAAAAGGAATATATATGAAAGATAAAGATATGAATACACTTATAAGATTATATCAATTAAACCCGGATGACCCTGAAATTTCATTTGAATATAATTATTCATATTATCAATACATTAAGCAATATATTCATACACAACCTAAAGATGTTATACAACCAGAACTGGAAAAAACACTTCAGGCATTTGAAAAAATATACTCTTCTACAGACAATTCAGATATAAAAGAAAAATCTAAGAAAGTTATAGATGAAATAAAATCTACATTAAAGAATATGATGGATATAAACGGGAAAAAATAATTTTCTGGAGGATTCATTATGGATGCATTGGGAAAAATATATAATGTTACATCAGTGGTAACAATGAATGTTGATAATAAAATAAACGGAATTACTGTAGCCTGGATAACCAGAGTATCAATAAAGCCAGCTATGATTGCAATTTCAATTGGAAAAAAAAGATACTCTTATGAATTATTAGAGAAAACTGATAGATTTGGTATATGCATATTATCTAAAAAGCAAAAAGATATAGCAAAATTATTTGGAAGCAAAAGCGGAAGAATTTTCAATAAATTTAAAAATATTGAATATGAAATGACAAAAAATAAAATTCCAAAATTAAAAGACATTATAGCTTTTTTTGAGTGTAAAATAATTAATAAAACTGATGCGGGAGATCATGTTATTTATATAGGTGAAATTGAAACTGAAGAATTATTAAGTTTTGAAAAGCCGTTGCTATATGGCGAACATGCATTGATATAAGATTCTATCATATGTGTAAATATAAAAACAAGCCGTTTTACGGCTTGTTTTTATATTTCTATTAATTCATATTCTTTATTTCCAAGGCCAATTTGTTGTGCATGATTTAATCCAGCTTCCCAATCAGCATTTGGATGAACAAATTTGAATTTATCCTCCCCTACAAAATCATGAGAATTGTAAATTTTGCTTCCGGGAAGAGCAGGAGCATTTTTAACCAAGTCAACACTCGCCATATCCAGAGCTACAGGATCAAAAGAAGCAGCGATTCCAATATCCGGGACAATTGGATAATCATTATTTGACCAGCAATCGCAATCCGGGGAAACATTCATTATGAAATTTATATAAAATGCGGGTTTATCTTTTACTATAGCGTATGTGTATTCTGCGATTTTCTTATTCATTATTTCAGATGATTCATTCCAGACCACCTGTGCAGCATTATATTGACAAACAGCAATACATTGACCACAGCCAACACATTTATCGTAATCAATATATGCAATCTTTTTTTCATTGAGATGAATAGCATCATAAGCGCAATTCTTTACACATATACCACAGCCAACACAATTCTTATCTACAATTTTAGGCTGAGATGTTGAGTGTAATTCTAATTTTCCTCCTCTGGATGCACATCCCATTCCCATATTTTTTAAAGTACCACCAAATCCAGCCTGCTCATGCCCTTTAAAATGCGCCATGGAAATAATCACATCACTATCCATTATTACGGTACCAATTTTTGCAGTTTTGCAATAATGTAGATTTATAGGAACCTCTACATAATCAGTACCTTTTAAACCATCAGCTATTATAACATGACAACCTGTTGAATGTGGGTTAAATCCATTTTCATAAGCACTTTGAATATGATCCAACGCATTTGATCTTTTTCCAGAATACAAAGTATTGGCATCTGTTAAAAAAGGTTTCCCTCCAAGTTTTTTAATTAATGCCACAATTCTTGCAGCGTAATTTGGTCTTATATAGGCTAAATTCCCAGGTTCTCCAAAATGAATTTTTATTGCAACAAATTTATCTTTAAAATCAATTTTTTCAATACCAGCTTTTTTTACCAATCTTTCCAGTTTGTCGAGTAAGTTCATACCAGGTCTTGTTCTTAAATTTGTAAAATAAACCTTTGAAGCCATAAAAATCCCCCTTTTATAATATTTCAATTTTTTTCAATAAATCTTCATATGTTATTTTAGTATTATTTAGTAGAAAATATTCTTCATTATGAAATTTGATTTTTGAATTCTCAAGTAAAGGCAAATTTTTCCTTTTAAAACCTATGAAATTTGATTTTAATTTTAATGGAACTGTAAGCCTTTCTTTTTTAAATGTAATCATAATATTTTCAGCTATTTTTGTTCTGACAAGATCGCCAAAAGAATCATGATACGGGCCAGCTACTACATTGTCTCGTTCTTTTCCATATAAACATATACCAAGTCTTATAACCTTTTTTCCTGTAGATTCTATAATTTCTGTCATTTTTGCAGCTTTTTCGACAGCTGTGCCTAATGTTTCGGGAACATACTCTCCTTTTTTAAACATAATTTCCAGTTTTGAATTTTTTAATATGACTGTTGGATGGATTCTTATACTTTTTACTTTTAAAAAAGATGTAATTATTGCTGAGTTTATATCTTTATTATAAGAACTTTCAGGTAATCCAGTCATTAGATGAATGCCATAACTTATATTATTTTTTTCAAGCAGGTCAATAGCGGTCCATACGTCATTTAAAGTATGAGGTCTGTTTGCAGCTTTTAAAATATTGTCGTAAAACGATTGAACACCAATTTCAATAAAATTTATCGAATAGTTTTTTAAAATATTAATTTTTTCGCTGGTTATTTCTTCTGGTGATGTGGAGAATCTTATTCCAAATGCCTTATAATTGTTAATTTTATCTTGAGCCCATTTTAAGTAATATAGCATTTCATCCTCTTTCATTCCTGTAAACGTTGCACCATAAAATGCAATATAGGGTTGGGAATTTTCAGGAAAATAATTTATATATTTTTCGAAGGTTTCATTCATTTTGTTTATGTCGGGTTTTATTCTTATTCCTGTTGCAGAATATTCGTTACAAAATACGCATATTTTTTTGCATCCTGCATGTGGAATGAAAATAGGAATTATATATTCTCTTGACAAAATTCTCACCTCAAAAATCATAATAAGACTGTCTAAAAAGTCTAAAATGAAATGAAGGCTCGAAGATTGCCCTTAAAATTATGAATGGAAGCCGTCAAAAAAACAGGACGTTTTTTTGAGTGAAGCTTTTTCATGGATGAAAAATCTGAGCGACGGCTGAGAATGAATAATTTTAAGGATAAGCAATCGAGCTGCCTGAGTGAATTTGACTTTTTGGACATCGTAATCATAATTTTAAACAGGCTATTATAATTTAAATATATTAAAATTATAACATAAAATTCATCTATAATCCAAAATAAATCGACGGTAAAACCGCCGATTTATTATTTTATACCTATTAATTTTTTTACGAAATTTGGTAATGCGAAACTTGCAACGTGAATTTCTTCGTTATAATATTTTAAAGTTTCTTTCTTTTCAAAGTTTTTAATTTTTTCGGGATTAAAATCTTTTAGCGGGTCTAATCCTTTTGATGCAAAAGTATAACTCCACATACCAGATGGATATGTTGTCATGAATCCCATATAAACTTTTGTAACAGGAAATGCACTTTTTATTCTATTGTAAGCAATTCCAACCCAGGCTCTATCATAAAAAGGATCTTCTGTTTCTGCAGAAAATACACCATTTTCTGTTAATGCATTATTACATGCTTTATAGAAATCTTCAGTAAATAGATGACCGCCTTCTCCAGCTGTAGGATCTGTAGAATCTACGATTATCACATCAAAATAATTTTCAAATTGTCTTACATATTCTGCACCATTTTCATTCACTATTTTTAATTTTGGATTGTCAAATTCAACGCTTGTTGTTGGTAAATAATTTTTTGCTGCTTCAATAACCATTGGATCAATTTCACACAAAATAACTTCTTCAACGGACGGATGTTTTAAAACTTCTCTTGTAGATCCTCCATCACCACCACCAATTACTAAAACTCTTTTAGGTTCTGGATGAATGAACATTGGAACATGGACCAACATTTCATGGTACATAAATTCATCAACTTCTGTTGTCATTGTGATACCATCCAATGAAAACACTCTACCTAATTCTGGATTTTCGAATACATCAACACGTTGATATTCACTTTGGCCTGAAAATAATATTTTATTCATTTTCATAAATAATCCAACATCTCCACCTGTGTACCATTCCATATATAATAAATGTCTTCCTGGTTCTAATTTTTTTTCCATTTTTATCCCTCCTTAAACTTCCACTTTATGTGGTGAGTTTTCAGCTATACCTATTTCTTCATAAACTCCTCTTAAATGTTCTATTGTTTGTGCTCTTTGAGAGTTAAATGCTTTTTTTAAGAATTCAAAGCTTTTCCACGGATCAACATGATCACCGCATGTATAAATATCAACAGAAGCATAACCATATTCTGGCCATGTATGAATAGCAAAATGAGATTCAGAAACTATTACAGCTCCACTCACCCCATGGGGTAAAAACCTGTGGAAAGTTGAGGTTACTATAGTTGCTCCAGATTCAATAGAAGCTTTTTTCATTAATTCTTCTATTTTGTCTACGTCGTCTAATATATCTTTGTCACATTCATAAAATTCTGCTATAATATGTCTTCCTAATGATTTTGCCATTTGCAACCCTCCCCATGGAATTTTTTTATTGTATTTCAATCCATAAAACTTTGGCTTTTTTCTTTTTGCTGGCATTTTTTATATAATGTATTTTATCAGATTTAAAATAAAAAGCATCTCCCGTTTTAGCTTTATATTTTGCATCATCTAACCATAATTCAATATTACCTTCTAAAACATAACCAAATTCAGAACCTTCATGATAATTTTCTTCTTCTGTTTGCGCCAATGGTTCTAATTCTACAATCATAGGTTCTATTTTTTTTACTTCTGTATCTGTCATAAGCAATTCTTCCTTTACACCATCTGGCGTATCATAAATAGGAACCCTTTCACTTTTTTTATAAATAACTTTTTGATCTTCAAAATCAGAAAAGAATTCTTTCAAATTTGTACCCAGTGCTCTTAAAATCATTTCTAAACTTTCAAGGGTAGGCGAAGTTAAATCTCTTTCTAATTGAGAAATAAATCCTCTTGTTAAGTCAGCTCTTACAGCTAATTCTTCTTGAGTCAACCCTCTCGAAAGTCTTAATTTTTTTAACTTTTCGCCTATTTTCATAATATCACCTGTGTTTTATATATGTCTTTTGTGTATTTTATAATAAACAGCTCAAAACCTTTTTAAAAAGTCATTTTATCATAAAACAATAAAATTTTACAATAAAAAAATCTTGTTTTTTGCAATTTTATGAGTAGTATAATAAACAGTACGTTTATTATTATAATCTTTTTTTCTTTTTATGTCAACAATATTCTTGTCAAAAACGTATTTTTAATATTAATTTTTTTTTACATATATTCTTTGTTTTATGAGAAATTAATGTTATAATCAAATTAGACGATATGTATTTAGGATATAGGAGGTATTTTTATGGATAAAATTAAGGTAAAAGTTATTTATGAATCTGATGACCAATCTTATGAAAGAGAATTTTCAAAGGAAGAATTTAATAATTTCAATGAATTGGTGAATTTTTTTCAAACAGAAAAAGCAAATTCTGTATTGACAGGAATGAAAATAAACGAAAAAGAAATTCCAATGAAATATTATGATGAAATAAAAAATGCTTTTTTCGAAGGCGGAGAGAATATAGAATTGATATTTGACGATCTTTATGGTCTTGTCAAAAAACTCTTATTGGAAGGAAAACAATACATATTCAAAATAGAAAATTCACTTAGTTCAATATCAAAGGAAATCATGCTGAATACTCAAGAAGGTCATAAAATGATAAAAGCCCTCGCTGAAGGACTACAAGCAATGAATACTATTCTTTCACAGGCATCTAAAGTATTAAATAAAACTTTTATTACAGAAGAAGAAATGGAAAAACAAAAAGAAATTCTGGAAAAAATAATAGAATCACAAAGTATTTCAGATAATGTTGAAATTTCAGATATCATTGATTATGAATTTTCTGAAATTCTGGAAATTTTCAAAAAAGCATTTGAAAGAGCCATCGATGAAATTGAATAAGAATAAAGTATATACACCGGAGGTGTGAAAATGTATCAACCAAATAATTTTCAAACAAATAATTTTCAAAACGCCAACAATAGATATGTTGAAAACATGGTTAAAACTGCAAGTCCAGCAAAATTAGTGGAATTGTTATATTTGAATTCTATAGAGCGTTTAAATAGAGCTGTTAATATGATAAAAAATAAAAAAATTGCAGAAGCTCATAATCAGATTGTTAGAGTTGAAGATATTATTATGGAATTAAATTTATCATTAGACATGGAAAAAGGAGGAGAAATTTCTAAAAATTTAAGAGCTTTATATAATTATATGTATAGACGTCTTTTAGATGCTAATTTAAATAAAGATATAGAAATATTAGAAGAAGTAAAATCACTTTTAAATACACTATTAGAAGCGTGGAGAGAAGCTATGAAGCAGGCAAGCGATGTTGTAAAACAGCAAGTTAATCAAGGGCAAAGGAAAGGTTTGGATATTTCAACATAAATAAATTTCAAAATATAATGCAAAAATAGATATCTATGAAAATATAAAAACAGATGTTAAACATCTGTTTTTATATTTTTTGTGATATAATTTTAATAGGAAGGTAAAATTTTTTTAAGTTAGGGGGGAGTTTTATGGAATTTAAAAAAGCGAGTGAAGTCCCTAAGATTACAATTGTTGATCTCGTAAATGAAACATTTAAAGACTATTCTGTTCCTATAAACTGGACTATGACATCGTTTGAATATGATTTAAGAGAAAATTCGATTTCTCTTGATGATTCCTATATAGTATATGAAGATAATAAACCAATAGGTTTTTCTCTTGTCTCAATTAGAGGAGCAAGAGGAAGAATAGATGCTTTTGGATTCTTGAAAGAATTCAGACTTAAAGGTTATGGTTCGGAATTATTATATTATACTCTGGAAAAGATGAAGTGGAAAGGTATAACTAAAATAACATTAGAAGTTGTTGATGAAGAGACAAGTGCAAAAAAATTTTATAAGAAACACGGATTTAAAGAACGTCGAATACTTGAAAGTTTTATAAAATATCTTGATAAAACTGATGATACAAAATTTAAATATGTGGAAACTGATAATAAATATATACACGATAGAGCGGTAGAAGCATTACATTATATAGGTAGAAATCCAAACTGGCAGCGAGAACCTAAAACGCTCGAATTATCCAGAGAACGTTATAAAATGGAAAGAATCATTCAAAAAGGTTTTACGATTGGTTATGTTGTATGGGGCAAAACAAAAGAAGGAGTTTTTATTGTAGATGTTTCACCAATTGTGGATACTACAAAATATGAAGAAATATTAAAGGATTTAATCAATAGATTTGCAAATATGAATTTTAAAAATATAACTATAGTATCTTTACCAGAAAATGATCCATTATATGAATTAATAAAAAAATATGAATTTACACCATTCTTAAAGCAAGTAGAGATGGAAAAAAGGATTCATTAAAAAAGCAGCGTGATTTACGCTGCTTTTTTAAAAAACATAAATTATTTAAAAAATCTAAAATGACGTCCATTCATTTCTTAACAACCCCATTATTATTTCGTCATGATATTTACCTTCTCTGAATATTTCTTCTCTAAGTATGCCTTCAATTTTGAATCCAACTTTTTCATAAGATTTTATAGCTCTTTTATTAAAACTAAAAACGTGTAACTTTACTTTATTAACATTCATTTCATTGAATATAAAATTTATCAGCACTTTCATGGCATCTGTGCCATATCCTTTATTCCAGAATGGTTTACCCAGAAAAATTCCAACAGTTGTTACAGAATTTTTCCAGTCTACACTAACAATTCCACATCCACCTATATATTTATTGTCTTCTTTTCTTTCTATAGCAAAACTGTAATTATCTGCTTTCATAGGGTTTAGTTTTTCATACCATTTTAGTTCATCTTCATAACGGAATGGAAGAGGTATTCCTGGCATTAAATATTTTTTTACATCAAAATCATTTATGTATTCTAATATATTAGCTATATCATCTTTTGAGTATGCTCTTAATCGAATTAATTTTCCTTCATACATTTGAAATCCCCCCTCTGTTATTTGCGTATATTATAACAAAATTTATTTTGTTTGTCAATAATAAAAATTTACCGAAGTTGTAAATATAAAATTTGCAAATGCTGATCTCGTTCAGACGCTCATTTGCTTATATGATAAAATTATAATAAAAAACTTTGGAGTCATTATTAGGTACAAAATATTTCTCAAAATAATATCTCGTTCAAGCGGTGAAATTTCTAATCTTCAAAATTTTTCATTCTCGCCGGTCGCTCAGACTCGCATCCATGCTCGGCTTTGCTCAAAATCACATCCATGTGATTTTGACCGGCTCCATTCAAAATTTTTTCAGGAAATTTCAAGCTTTCTCTCATATTATTTTTTGAAATATTTTGTTATTAGTCCTAAAAGAATATGATAGTCATAAAAAATTATTTATAATTGTTTGCAAATTTTATCTATTATAAATTATATATGATTAATAATAATAACGAATTATAATCTGAGAAAAGGCTTGAAAATTCCCGAGTTAAATATTTGCGTGAGCTGTCAAAAAAACAGGACGTTTTTTTGAGCGAAACCATTGCATGGATGCAATGTTTGAGCGACAGCGGTAAGCAAATATTTAATGAGGATTAAGAATTTTCACCGCCTGGACGAAGATTGTGATTCGTTATTATTATTTCCTCATATTTCTATAAATTTTTATTATTTACAATAAAAGATAATAATAGTAAAAAAGTATATGATTTAATATGATATAATATATCAGAAAACTTTTTTGGGAGTGATTTTATGATTTTTGATACAATTGCTGCAATTTCAAGCCCTATTGGAACAGGAGCTATAGCTGTTATAAGATTAACAGGGGAAAACACTATTAACGTTATAAAATCTCTTTTTAACATACATGCTCCTGAACCAAAAAAAATGTATTATGGCTGGATTAAAGAAAAAGATTATGTAATAGATGAAGTTACATGGGTTTATCATAAAGGGCCAAAAAGTTATACTGGAGAAGATATGCTTGAGATATTCTGCCATGGCGGTATATTAGTAACAAAAAAAATTTTAGAAAAAATAATGACGTTGAATGTAAGAGAAGCTTTACCAGGAGAGTTTTCCAAAAGAGCTGTTATGAATAGAAAAATGAATTTGTTAAAAGCGGAAGCTATTAATGAATTAATTCATGCCAATTCAGATTTCGCATTGAAAGCTGCAACAAATCAAATGGATGGTAAATTGTCAAAAAGAATAGAGATAATAAAAAAAGAATTATTTAATATTGCTGCCAGAATTGAGGTTGAAATGGATTATCCAGATGATTTTGAAGTTGATAATTTTCAATTTTTAAAATCATTAAATACAATAAAAGCAGAGTTAGAGGAATTATATGAAAACGCTGATAACGGAATATCCGCAATAGAGGGAATTAAAATGGCTATCGTCGGAAAACCAAATGCTGGTAAATCCACATTATTAAATGCTTTGTTGAGAAAAGATAGAGCAATTGTAACAGATATTCCCGGAACAACAAGAGATACGATTGAAGAGAATTTAAATATTAGAGGAATTTTTATAAAAGCTATTGATACTGCAGGGATTAGAAAAACTGAAGATGTTGTGGAGAAAATAGGTGTGACACGCTCATTAAAAGCTATTGAAGAGTCAAAACTTATATTATTTGTATTGGATAATTCAGTTGGCATAGATGAATACGATAAAGAAATATATAATAAAATAAATAAATTAAATAAAGAAGTCATTATTGTTATTAATAAATCAGATATTGATAATGAGGATAATTTTGAAATTCCGTGGAAAGAACATGAAGTTGTTAGAATTTCAGCATCCAAGGGTGAAATAAAAAATCTTGAGGATTTAATATATAACAAATTAAAGGATACTGTAATTACGGATGAATTAGCGCTTACAAACAGAAGACAAAAAAATGCTGTAAAAAAAGCCATTGATTCTATAATTAAAGCTATAGAGGGAATTGAATTAGGATTAACAAATGATGCAATAATGTTTGATGTTAGAAAAACAATAGAAGCTTTAAATGAATTAACAGGGGATGATTATACAGAAACATTATTGGATAATATTTTTGGTAATTTTTGTGTTGGAAAGTAGGTGATGATATGAACTATTTGATTTTATCTATTATTTTAGGACTAATTCCTTTTATACAACTCTTTGTTAAAGGTTGGCTCTTTTTTGGAGTTTCCTTAATAGCTTTTATTATTTATTATCAGATTTTAAAGCTAAAAGGGAAAGAGGTATTTTCATTCTTAGCGGGAACTATAATTGGCAGCGAAGCCATAGCCTTACTTTTTGGATTTACAAATTATTTTATATTATTTTATTTGTTAGTTGTTTCTGGAATTTTTCTTGTTGCCGCAAATGAAGAAAAAAAATTTGATATATTGAAAAATTATATTAGAAATAATAATTTTAAACCTGAAAACTGGAGATATTATCATTTGTTTTTTGGTCGGGGTGAAATTTCCTCAATTGAAGAAATCGGAAAATTGCTTTCTTCAACTTTAGCTATAGGTAATAATTATATTGCTTATTCTTTTAAAATGCCAAACGGCGACTATTTTAATCAGATAATATATAAAAATGAAATCGAGTCTTATAATTTGTATGATATAAAAGGAAATCAGGAATTTTATTATCCAAAAATTAGAGATTTATTTTTACCAAATAAACGAATAAGAACTTTACATAAACCATTTTTAGAAAGTTTTTGTTTAACCATAGCATTAAAAAACGGAGAAGTGATTTCATTTTATGAAGAACCCGATGTTTTACAAAAAATAATAGATGATTTGGATAATTTATAATTTGTAAAAATCTTGAAATATTTTTTTACTTGACAGATAGCGATTTTTGTGGTATTATAATTCACGGACATCTGATGAAGATGATGTGTCGGAGCGTAGCGCAGATGGTAGCGCGCCGGTCTTGGGAACCGGAGGTCGCTGGTTCGATCCCAGTCGCTCCGACCAGAAGGTGGCGTATTTTTTATGTGCGGCTGTAGTTCAATTGGTAGAACACTGGCCTTCCAAGCCAGGGGTTGCGAGTTCGAGTCTCGTCGGCCGCTCCAGCGCCCATAGCTCAATAGGATAGAGCATTGGATTTCTAATCCAAGGGTTGGGGGTTCGAGTCCCTCTGGGCGCGCCACCTTTTTTTATTTAGAGATGGTGGCATTAGTTCAGTGGTAGAACGCCTGACTGTGGATCAGGATGTCGTGGGTTCAAATCCCACATGCCACCCCAAAAAGGGAGCTTACGCTCCCTTTTTATTTTTTTAGTATGTTCTTATTCGGTGTTTTAATTTATTTCCAGCTATTTAAATATGCGATTTGTTCCGGAGTTAATTCGTCAATTTCAATACCCATAGTCTTTAATTTTATTTTTGCAATTTTTATATCAACTTCATACGGCACCGGTTTTACATCAACCTCTATATTCCCTTTATTTTCTTTTAGGTATTTAGCTCCTTCAAGTTGTAATGAAAAGGACAAATCCATTATTTCTACAGGATGTCCATCTCCATTTACTAAATTTACAAGTCGTCCCATTCCAAGCAAATATAACTTATTGCCATTTGGCATTGTATATTGAGTCACACCATTTCTAACCTCTGTTTTTTCAACTTTAATTCTTTCTAAATCTGCAACTTTAACTTCTATATCAAAATGTCCTGCGTTAGCTAAAACCACACCATCTTTCATATTTAAAAAGTGTTTTTCAACAATAACATCCGTATCACCTGTAACGGTTATAAAGAAATCCCCAATTTTAGCAGCTTCATCCATAGGCATGACTTCAAAACCGTCCATAACTGCCTCTATTGCTTTTATAGGATCAACTTCTGTAATAATGATCTTTGCACCCAATCCTTTTGCTCGCATGGCAACACCCTTACCACACCATCCATAACCCGCAATTACAACATTTTTACCAGCAACTGTTAGATTTGTAGATCTTATAATTCCATCCCATGTTGATTGCCCAGTTCCATATCGATTATCAAATAAATATTTCATATACGAATCATTTACATCTATTACAGGAACCTTTAATTCCCCATCCTTTAATAATGCTTTATATCTTTTAATGCCTGTTGTAGTTTCTTCGTTTATTCCCCAGATATTTTCTAATAATTCCGGATATTTTTCTATAATTCTAACCCCTAAATCAGCACCATCATCGATAACAATATTGGGCTTAATGGAAAGCACTTTATCTATGTTTTTCCAGTATAGTTCTTCATCGGTAGAGCGTTTAGCATAAACATTAACGCCATATGTTTTTAGCGCCTCAGCTACATCATCCTGTGTAGACAACGGATTGCTACTTGTTATTGCTACATTTGCTCCTAATTCGTGTAATACAACGGCAGTATATGCAGTTTTTGCTTCAAGATGAATACTCATTGAAATATTAATTCCTTTAAACGGTTGTTCTTCCATATACATATCTTTTAAAGTGTTTAACACTTTCATATGCTGTTTGACCCATTCAATCTTTTTTCTTCCTGATTCTATTAATTCCATTTTTATCCCTCCACTTTCAATGAATTTATGCGATTCTCTTTTTTATTTTGTTTTTTATATTTCCTTAATGTTTTTTGGTTTATCTTTGAAAATGCTATGAGATATAATTATTATACCATACTTAATACGGCTTTATATAAATAAATCTTTTTATCATCAACAGTACAATATGCTTCTAAAGGATCTGCATTTGTTTTAGTAAATATTTCTTTACTTATATTTTTTATTTCGTTTAAAGAAAATCCAGGATGAGTATCTTTTAAATCTTCTAATATTTCCTCATGTTCATGTTTTAATATATCTATTATTATAGCTTTTCCATTTTTATTCAAAACGTTTCTAAAACTTTTTAAAACTTTTTCTGGCTCTAAAAAATGGTGGAAAGCCAATGTAGATATAACTACATCAAATTTTTCTGGTTTTTTCTCCTTATAATAATCATTAGAAATTAAAATTGAATCTTTAATCCTTTCGGCAATTCCCCAAATAGTTTTTATATTTCTTTCTTCCAATCTATTCAGCATGCTAGGAGTTAAGTCTAATGCATAAGGATCAACAGAAATCCCTTTTTCTTTTAAGTTCATTATTATTTTTTCCGTAAAAAACCCCGAACCAGCAGCAACATCAAGAAGGCGTATATGTTTATTATTTAATGTAACTATTTCATTGGATATTTCTTCAACAATAACATTTATACATTTATCGTTTAGATATGATTTTACAATTTCGTCTCTGTCTGGAGCTTCTTCTTCAAAATGTTTTATTTGCTCAATAAATTCATTTATTTCATTTTTTTCATACCCTAATTTTTTTAAAAATATTTCTATTTCTTTAAAAGAAATCTTCATTTTTTCACCGCCTTAAAACCTTTTTCTAAATCTTCAATTAAATCTTCAACATCTTCTATTCCGACTGAAACTCTTATCAATGAATCTTTAATTCCTATTTTTAATCTTTCTTCTTTTGAAATTGCTGAATGAGTCATTAATGCTGGAAGTTCTATTAAAGATTCGACTCCACCTAAGCTTTCTGCCAAAGAAAAAAACTCTAAATTTTCAACAAACTTTTTTGCCTCTTCTAAATCTCCTGTTAATTCAAAAGATAACATGCCACCAAATCCTTTCATTTGTTCTTTAGCTAATTCATGCTGAGGATGGGAAGCAAGTCCAGGATAATATACTAGTTCGACTTTTGGATGATCCTCTAAATACTTGGCTATAATCATAGCATTTTTTTCATGTTTTTCCATCCGTAAGGAAAGAGTTTTAATTCCCCTCATAACCAGCCATGAATTAAAAGGAGATAAAACTGCACCTACGGCATTTTGATGATATTTTATTTTTTCATATAATAATTCATCATTTACCATTATAGCTCCGCCTACAACATCTGAATGTCCGTTTATATATTTTGTTATACTATGTAAGACTATATCTGCACCTAAATCCAGTGGATTTTGAAAATAAGGACTGGCAAATGTATTATCCACAACGGTTATTAAATTTTTATTTTTTGATAATTCTGATAAAGCCTTAATATTGGCAAGTTTTAATAATGGGTTTGTGGGAGTTTCAATCCATATGAGTTTTGTATTACCTTTTATAGCCTTTTCAACTTTATTTAAATCTCTAAAGTCTTCATAACTAGCTTCTATTCCAAATCTTTTTAGTACTTTATCAAATAACCTTTTTGTTCCACCATATAAATCATCAAATGCAATTATATGATCCCCTTTTTCTAATAAAGAAAGAATTATTGTCGTTTCGGCAGCCAATCCAGAAGAAAATGCCAATCCGAATTTTGCATTTTCAATAGAGGCTAACTTTTTTTCTAAGTTATCGCGGGTGGGATTACCACTTCTTGAATATACAAATCCATTTTCTACATCCTCGAGACTTTTTTTAGCAAAAGTTGTAGATAAATGTATTGGGTATATAGCATCACCGTGTTGAGTATCATCTGGCACTTCACCTATATGTACAGCTTTTGTTGAAAACTTCATAATAACACCTCCAAAATTTTTTCATCATTTATTTTAATGTTGTTTTTTATTAGCCAATCATCATTAAATATCTTCGTTAAATAACTTCTTCCACTATCGGGAAATATTATTACAATTTTTTTCCCTTTTATATTATTATCTTTAATATATTTAATAGTTCCAAATAACGCAGCACCAGAAGAACCTCCAACAAGAATTCCTTCTTTTTTGGCGATGAATCTTGTCATAGAAAATGATTCTTGATCTCCAACGACAACCATATCATCAATAGAATCGAGATCTACAGTTTCAGGAATCAAATCTTCACCAATGCCCTCAACTAAATATGTATGTGCATGTTCTAAAGCTTTTTTTATATCCATTCCGTCTTTTACTAATTTATATATAGATCCTACTGTATCAATACCTATAATTTTTGTATTACTGCGTTCTTTAAAATATTTTGATATCCCTGTTATTGTTCCTCCAGTTCCCACACCAGCAAAAATATAGTCTAACTTACCATCAAATTGTTCCCATAACTCTTTTGCGGTTATAATGTAATGTGATTCAGGATTATATTTGTTTTCATATTGATTTGGTGAATATGCGTAAATATTTGGTTTAATATCTTCTTTTAAAATTTCTTTAAGTTTATCCAGGTCATTATTATTTACCAACTGTTGAACATATTCAACAATATTTTTAATTTCTAAAATGTCAATTTTTTTATTCTTTTTCCATATCAATTTTTTTATTACTTCTGAAACGCTGTAATATGAATTTGGATCATCTGGTTTTACATTTGTTGGTGTTCTAACTACAAAAGCTCCATATGCTTTTAATAAATATTCTTTCTCGAGACTTACTTTTGAGGGCATTGTAAAAATCAATTTATTTCCATATTTAATTGCATATAAAGCTAATCCTACTCCGGTATTTCCAGATGTTGGTTCGATTATTATTGTATCGGAATTTATCATGTTTTCTTCTCGGGCTTTCTGAAGCATATATACACCCATTCTGTCCTTTATACTTCCACCTGGGTTAAAATATTCTATTTTTGCATATAATTTATTTTCAATATTAAAATATGATTCAATAGCTTTTAACCTCATTGATGGCGTATTCCCAATTAATCCCAATACATTTTCAAATAAATTCGTTTCCATAAACAACATCCTCCTTGTTATTTTTTTAACTTTCAAATAGGATAAAAAATGTCTATTATTATTTTATCAAATACGATAAAAAAAGTCAACTTTTATTTTGTAACAAAAAAAGGCATGGAATCCCATGCCTTGTTATAAAATATTAAAAATTAATGATAAATAAAAGCTTGTTTATATTAAAGGATTATCCACAATATATTCTTCAACTAATTCTTTATAATCATCTAACCAATATGCATTTGGATTTCTTTTGTAGATCATAAATTTACCTGCATTTTCAGGATTATGAGCTCTCTGATATCTAAAGATTATATGTTCTTTTGTTAATCCAGCCACTTCAATTTTTCCTGTTTCATGAGACATAGCAAATCTTGCTCTTTTTGCAAGTCCTGAAACATTAGCAATTGCTTTTAAAAATATTTGATAGCCTTCTTCTATAGTTAAAGCAAAAGGTTTATTTCCTGCAACAGGTCTTCCCTGAAATACATAATATGGTGGGACACCTATAAATGATAATTTTTTAAACAATTCCATTAGAGTTTTCCAATCTGCATTTACACTTTTTATTAAAGGTGTTTGATTTGCCAGGATAGCTCCAGCTTTGAGTAACATATTTACAGCTTTTATTGCAACATTTGTAATTTCATTAGGATGATTGAATTGTGTCATTATATATATTTTCTTTTCATCGGTAGAATATTTTTTTATCATGTCAATTAATTTATTGTCTTCGATTATTCTATATGGATTAAATGCAACCATTTTTGACCCTATTCTTATAATTTGAACGTGTTCAATTTCGCGTATTTGCTTTATGATATTTTCTAATTTTTCTGTAGATAATAATAACGGATCTCCACCTGTTAATAATACATTTGTTATTTCTTTGTGTTGCTTTATATATTCGAGATCTTCACTTACATCTCTGACAACTTCTGCACCAATGTTTATAAATAACCTTTTTCTAAAACAAAATCTACAATATCCTCCACATACATCATTTACAAGCAACAAAGCTGTATCCCTGTATTTGTGTTGCAATCCTTTACTTATGGTATATGACTTTTCATTTGAAGCATCCAACTTTCCCCATTCGTCTAACTCTCCAATTTGTGGGATTATGAGATTTCTAATTGGATCATTTGGATCATCCCAGTTTATAAGTCCTAAATAATAATCATTTGCTCTGAATTTATATTTTTCTGTAACTTTTTTTAGTTCTTCTTTTTCTGCTTTGGTTAATTGATTTACTTTATCAATATTAACAATATACTTCACACCCAATTGAAATACCCCCTTTTAAAATATTATAATCGAAACATTAGCATAACCAAAACATTAGCATAACCGAAACATTAGCATTTGAAAAGAAAGAATAATTTAGAACATTTATATAAATTATACTAATTAAATTATAACATAACTGTGTCAATATTCAAAAACAACCTGTGGTTTCCCTTTTTTAGGGTGTTTTGTTATTATACAATCTATATTGAAAATTTCCTTCATTATTTTCTCAGTTATAACATTTTCTGGAGAACCAGAATATTTAATTTTCCCATCTTTAAAGATATATATTCTATCAGAATATAATGATGCCAGATTAACATCGTGGAATATTGACAATATACTTTTTTCATATTTAATCGATTCGTCTTTTACCATTCGTATTAATTGCTGAGTATAACCTGGATCTATTTGAGATACAAACTCATCCAGTAATAATATATCAGTATTTTGAACCAGCGCTCGTGTTAACATAACCCTTTGTTTTTCACCACCACTGAGATAATTATAAATTCTATCTTTAAATTTTAAAGTATTTGTTTTTGTCATAATTTTTTCTACGATTTTTTCATCACTGCTTGAAAATAATGTTTCATAAGGAATTCTTCCCGATGAAATTATATTTTCTACTGTAAATTCAAATGATGTGAAGAATTCCTGTGGAACCACGGCTATCTTTTTATACAATTCTCTTTTAGTATAATCTTCTATTTTTTTTCCAGCTATTATAATTTTTCCTTTATTTTTCTTTTCTAATAATGTTAATAATTTTAATACAGTAGTTTTACCTGAACCATTTGGTCCAATTATTGAAACGAATTCTCCTTTTTTTATATACATATGATCTATTTTTAACCTAAAATGATTATTATATGAAAACTCAAGATTTTCAATTTCTAATATTTTCATATTTTTTTTCCTCTTTTCATAATAATAATAAAAATAGGAGCTCCTATTAATGATGTTGTTATACCTATGGGTAATTCTGTAGGTCTGAACAAATATCGTGAAAACAGGTCTGCAAACCCCAGGAATATTCCTCCATATATTAAAGCTCCTATTGTAGAGTAATGTATATCTGGACCTGTAATTTTTCTTACAAGATGAGGTATTATCAGACCAACAAATCCAATTATTCCAGCTTTTGATACAACTATAGATACTGCCAGAACATTAATGCCAAGTACTATTAATTTTATTTTTTCAGGATTTATTCCGGAAAAAATTGAAATGTCATCTCCCATCGCTACAACTTCTATGTGCTTTTTTAATATAAAATTAATTGCAATTTGTAAGAGTAAAAATACAATTAATATTGTCAGGTCAGACCATACAATATTTCCCGTACTTCCCATAAGCCAGAAGTTTATATGTAATAAATTTTGCCAGAATAAGACAGTAAACAGAGTAGAAATAGAATTAAATACAAATCCAACGATAACTCCACTTAATATTAAAGATATAACAGGAAATTTTTTACCTTCTCTTGCTAATGAAAAAGTTATTATTGTTGCAGTTAATGCAGAAATAAATGAAAAAAATTCTATCCCAAAAGGCAAATCAATCCCATATACACTTTTAAGTGCAGTGTATATAATAGCGCCAAAACTTGCTCCGGAGGATATACCAATAATAAATGGATCCGCAAGAGGATTTTTTATTATCATTTGAAAATCATTTCCCGCAATTGCTAAGATTGCACCAATAATAATCGTTCCCAATATTCTTGGTAATCTTAAATTGAAAATTATTTTATTATACAAAGAATTTGAAGATACATTAAAAAAGGATAAAACAACATCTTTAAATGGAATCTTAACTGTTCCTAATGATGTAAATAATATTATAGAAAATAGTATAAAAATTAGCCCAAATATCAGGGAAAAAAACGGGGAAACTTTCCCCGTTTTTAATATTTTCATCTGTTTTCACTGAAGAGTTTGTTGAGCTCTCCTAACAAATCTATTAATCCAGTATTTGGCAAAGAAGCTTTATTTCCGTCTATTATAAACACCTTAGAATTTTTCACGGCATTAACATCTTTAAATTGTTCTGCATTCATTATTAGATTATAAGCGCCTTTATCCCCAGGATAATAAGAAGGAACCAAAATTATATCCGGATTTTCCTTTACTACAAATTCTGGCCCTATTGCAAACCAACCATTGTTTCCTGTATATGGAGCAGTTACATTTATTCCACCAGCATATGTAATTAATTCATTTAAATACGAACCGGTACCACATGTCCACATTTGTGATACACTACCGTATGCGGATAAATATATTACCTTTGGCTTATTTTTCCACGAAAATGAATTTTTTGCAATGTTTAACATTCTAACTCTTAACTTTCGCGAATAGTCCTGAGCAGTTTTGCCTTTTCCAAGTATTACACCTACAAGGGATAAATCTCTAAACATTTCATTTAATGTGGTGGGATTTATTACAAAAGATTTGATTCCAAATTTTTCTAATTTTGATACTTCGCCTTCCTGAAAACCACCGGTTAATAATACAACATCTGGATTTAGAGAAATTATTTTTTCCACATTTAGAGGCATCATATTTCCTATTTTTTCAACATCTGTTATATAAGAATCAAAATCTGTAACACCTACAACTTTATCTTTTGCACCTAATTTGATTATAAAATCAGAAATGGCTGGAGCTGCAACAACAATTCTTTCAACTTCTTTGTCAAATTTCACTACTCTTCCTAAATCATCCACAAGAGTTACTGGTTGAAAAGCAAACAAAGATAATGATAACACCAATAATAACGTCAAAAATACCTTTTTCATATATAATCCCTCCTATAAAAAATCTATTTTCCATCTTCTTTTCGCGAGAAGATGGAACAAATCCCTTTAAAATAGGTCTCCCGGCTTGTGGTTCTCTCTACTCTCAGCGCCTTCCCAGAGAAATGTTTCCAGTGGCATAAGTGCTGATTTCGTCCCCACTCACGGTGGCGCGCCCGCAACGGATTTTCACCGTTTTCCCTTACATTTTAAAGGAATTTTATTTAATTGTCAGTGATATTATAACATGAAAAATTAGTAAAGTAAATATTAAAAGTAAAAATTAAAATATCCTTTTTCTAAAACATAAAAAATCCCCGGGAAATCCCGGGGATTGATGACAAATCTTTAATTTGTTACAAGATTACCAAAGTTAATCCATTTATAGTCTTTTTCTAAATTCAAAGTATAAGGTGCTGAATTATTATCTTGTAGTATGACTACACCGTTATCTCCATCAGATACTATAGAATAGTATTTTGCTCCTGCTCCACCATTTCCTACATAATTAACGCTATATCCTGTTCCCTGAGTGTTATACTCTCCTGCTACATAATCATTATCACTATCCGGATCATTACCTGAAGTATGTAAAGCATCTGCATTAGTTAATGTTGTAACATCTGCTACTCTCATTATAACAACTCCTCTATTGCCTGCAGCTAATTCATAATATCCGGCCGCTCTTTGAACAATACCTGTAATTATTGCATCATCAAATCTTACTCCACCTTGTAATGTCCAGGTTAAAGCATCTGTCCCGTCAAAAGCGTATTTTACTACTGATAGTCCTTGCGTACCATCTGCTATGAAAACATAATCATTAGCTGTATCAACGTATAAATCAAAAGCGGTTCCCGATGTATCGTATCTATCCTGTGCATGATCTCCTGTATCTGGAAGAGCTGGGGAATTTGCTGTTGATATATCAAATAATACAACACCAGCTTCACCATCTGCAATTAATAATGCGGGCTGGTTACCTGCTGTGACTGCGTCATAATCTGCATCATAACCAATAGCCATCATTACACCAACATTACTTGAACCTGTACCTGTATCTATAAAGGTATTAACATATACCGGTACTCTCGTTCTTGCCTGCGTTGTTATGTCAAATACTGCTAATCCTTTAGGACCATCTGCTACATATAAATATTCATCTCCACTCAAATCAAAATTACCATCTGTTGCATATGGATAAACATCATATGCATAACCATCTGTATCAATATTGCCTATTAATGTTATATCTGCTGCATTTTCAAATGGCGTGTCATTACCATCAGCATCAGCATTTATTACAGCAATTCCTTTAGGACCATCTGCTACATAAATCAGGTATTCTTCATTACCAGCACCGTCATCATGTACCTGATAATATACTGCTCTTGCATAACCCTGAGTATTTACTGTTTTAAGTAGAGTTGGAGCTGCAATGTTAGCTAAATTAGCACCAGCATCATATATTTTAACACCTGCTGCGCCGTCTGCTACTATTAAATATCTGTTTCCAGTAACAACTGTATCTCTCGTTACAGAACCTACATCAAAACTACCTGTTAATGTGAGTGCATTTACATCTATTATATTCAATCCATTATAACCGTCACCTATGAACCCTGTACCTCCATCAATCACTATACCTTTTGCATAACCATCTGTATTATATCTTCCAACATAAGCCAATGACGTTTTGCCAAGTTTTACCATTCCATTTGACCCATCTGCTACGTATACATAATCTCCCTGAACATCTACACTTTCTGCATATCCTGTGGTATTGTATGATGTACTTACAGATGGATTTGTTTTATCGCTTACATCTACTTTATACACACCATTTTCTCCTGCTGCAACATATACATAATCACCATCCGCTACAACATCAAGTACATTTGAAATATCACTTAATGTTCCTAAAATTGCTGGATTTGTTACATCACTTATATCAATTATTACAAGGCCGCCTGTATCAGCTGCTACATAAGCTACTGTGCCATCAACTGTTACGGATTTTGAATCTCCGCTTATTGAAAGTTGTGATTTTTGAGTTAATGTAAATTCACCTGATGGATCATCATCATCAGTATTTGCATCATCAGTTGTACCTGGATCAAATTGAACTATATATAATCCTTGAGAACCTGCAGCAACAAGTATATAGTGATTACTACCTGAACCATAATAAGCTACACCTTTTGCTTCGTCCCCAACATAGAAAGGATTTAAAGAACTATCCAATTGGAATTGTGGAGTTGTATTATCATCATCATAAAAAGCTACTTTTAATCCTTTATCTCCATCGGCTATTGCCACATATCCCTCTGAGTTAATATCAAATTTTGCGACATCATATACATATCCTTCTGTATCTATTACATTATCAACAGAGCCTCCATCCTGTTCTATTACAGGATTTGCCGGAGTACTTACATCTATTACAAATACACCTTCATATCCGCCAGCTACAAATATTTTATCAAGTGTCTGTGTTGAAAAACTATATGTTGTGTTTGAACCTGGAAGTTGAGTTTCTCCACCTTTTCCATCCTTTGCCACAACCTTCCAGTAATATGTTGCTCCTCTATCCAGTGATAAGGATGGTGTGATGGAAGTTGTTAAATCTGTTGCTATTTTGGTTGAAGCTACTAAATTGTTTACGTCTGTTTGGTTCGTTCCTAAATAAACATCATAAGTTACACTGTCACCATCAGGATCTGTTGCATCATCAAAATCAAGTGTTGTTGTGATTGATTGGTTACTTGCACCATCTGCTGGCGTTGGACCCGTTGCAGCAAATACAGGTGGTGAATTTTCTGTTGGTAAATTTTTACCATAATTTCTTGCGAATATTATGAAATCATATAAATCTATTTTCCCATCTGAAAAGGCTATGCTATATATGGAATTCGTTTGCCAATCTCCTATTGGTGCTATTTCCGATGGATAAATATCAAAATCTACATCATATGATGCGTCACCTAATTGAGTATCATAATGATCTAAAAACATTAAAAAGTCATCGATATCAACAGTATTATCTCTTTCATCACCTGTTGTATCCGGATCATCAAAATCTCCCAATAAAATTGGATCATATACTACTATATTTCCACCATATGTATCAGCAGAAACAGTGTTTAAATTGCTATCTAATAATGTAACATCAAGTGTTGTGTTCCCTTGACCCTTTGGATTTACATCTTTAGCAATAATATATATTCTTATTATATCTTCATCTTCAATTGTTAGTGTAGAACCATTTTGTGTTGTAAAGGTTATTAATAAATCTCCAGGGTTATTTATTGGATCTGAAAGCAATGTATTTACTGCTGCAGAATTTAATAATTGAACACCATTATTACCTTTGGATGTATCAATGTCTATTAATGTGTTTGGATAGTATAAATGAATTTGGAAAGTTTCAACATTTGAAATGTTTTTTGCATGAATTACTATAGATGCTTCATCCCCTGATCTTAAGGTAATTGCATCAGAAACAGATAAACCATCTTCGTATGGTGCTGTTGCTTTTGTTATTATTCTGTTTGTTTTTTCATCAAGCAATGCTGCTTTGGTGAAAATTTTATTTTTTTCAGGGTTTAAATAGTTTCTTTTAATTGAAAAGAGTTTTTCTCCTTTAAAAATATCTCTTTGAGCCTTTGAAAACATTACAACAGTTTTGTTGGTATAAGACTTTACCAACATTATGGAACTGCTTTTATCATATACAAATGCATTTTCTGGAATAGATGTGTTAAATTCCAGTTCCACTGCTGACGCGTTTACCTTTGAATAAATATCATAATTTGTTCCTAAATCAACACTTACATGATTTGTATTTAGCAGCTCTACTGGTGTAGTTTTAAAACAACTGGAGAGTACAAGTACAATAAAGACTAAAATAAAAAACAAAACACCTTTTTTCTTAATAAACATATTTTCACCTCCATGTTTTTTGAAAATCACATTAGTTATATCGTCTATACACATCCTTACTTTAATAAAAATTTATTTTTATATTTAAACAATATGAATTATCGCTTTATATTTAGACAACATAAATTTTCATTATGTTCAAAATTTTTTAAAAAAAGAGCATTTCTTTCGAAATGCTCTGTCGATGTTTTATTTTTATTGTATTGTTATAATGCCTATATCTGCAATATCCACATCTAATTCATTTCCTGCTGGATCTACAATTCTTGTGTTATTTGTGAATTTCACCTCGGTATTTCCTCTACCTCCTATTGCTGTGAATGTAATTTTGATTATATCACTATCATTTATAGTAAATGGTGAAAAAGATAATGTTGTAATTTTTAATTTTCCATTGTTTATATTTATTATTAAACTTCTTCCTGTTAATTCTCCTATAGCCTGAATTCCACTCTGGGAAATACTTAATTTTGTATTATCATAATCGATTTCAATATCAAATGCAAGAATATTTTCTAATTTCTGACCGTGAATAATAAATTCACCCTGTTGTCCAGATGTTACGATGGCATCTTTGAAATATAATTTTGGTGTGAGTGGACCTATACTTTCTCTAACAGTAAATGAATATGTATCACTTGTATTAATTCCACCTTTTCCATCTTTAACTATTACTTTCCAGTAATAAGTTTGTCCTAATTCCAAATTTGAAACATTAAATGATGTTGTGGTTAGGTTTATTTTATATGGTTCTGTTAAATTTTGATTTGTTCCAAGGTATAAATCATAGCTTAATGGGTCGTTATCAGGATCAGTTGCACTCCAGGATAATGTTATATCTGGATCCACATTTTGAGCATTATTTAATGGTTCTAATAATATCGGCTTATTAGGCGGATTATTGGTTTCCTGAGATGTGGTAAATGAAAATGTATCGCTTGGTGTTTCTCCGCCTTTCCCATCTTTTGCAACTATTTTCCAGTAATATGTTTGATTCATTTCAAGATTGATGTTATAGGTATTTCCGCTATAATTTGTTTCTACGGGAGTTGATAGAATTGGGTCGGAACTTATGTATATATCATATGTTAAAGGATCGTTATCAGGATCTGAACCTTCCCATTTCAGCATTACATTGGTTGATATGTTTTGAGCATTATTTATTGGTTCTAATAATACAGGTTTTAATGGTGGATTGTTTTCATTTATTATTTCATTTATTGTAAATTGCCATAAATCACTTTTTGATATATTACCGTAATCATCATAGGCCGTTATATACCAGTAATATGTTCCGGGAGTTAAATTGCTTATATTATAATATTTCTGAGAAATTTTGCTTATTTTTAATGTTTGGTCTTTTAAATCTCCAAAATATACATCGTAATATACATTATCGCCGTCAGGATCAGAGGATTCCCAGCTTAAAGCCACTGAATAGGCAGAGATTTCAGATTTGTTTGTTGGATATGGATTATACGGTTTCAACGGCGGTCTGTTAGATGGTATTGAAATATTATTTGGATCAATGTTTCCTGTATGTTTTTTATCTCCTAAATATATAGGCCAGGATGAATCCAATAAATTCAATGATTGACCATAAATACCGTATAAATACCCATCAATTGTTCCAAATATTATAACACCATTATTATCAATGTTTGGAGAGTGTCTTATTTTTTTATAATCTTTATACCATTTCATTTCTCCGTTGTATACTATAAATTTTTCATCTGTTGTTATATATTTTGTGTCTTCCATTAATATAAGGGTATATGGATATCCTCCCAATGATAATTTCTCTAAATGATCAATATAATAATAGTATTTATAAAGTGTTCCTGTATCCGTTTCAAAGTATAGGGATTTATCATTTCCCAATAAAATATAATTAATTATTTTCTCATCTATTTGTTTTTTAAAATTTGGCTGCCCTGATCTGTTGTAAGAATATATTTTATTATCTGCAGTAGCAAAGTATAAATTTTCATTTTCATCCATGGTCAATCCTGTTATTATTACTCTTTGAAAACTCAGTTTAAATCTTTCTTCACCATCAGAATTGTAGCTGTACAAATGATTATTTATTCCGAAATATATGTTGTTTTCTTTATCTACAACTATATTTGTTGTTGGCGCTCCATTTAAGTTTCTCTTCCATATTTCATTTCCAAATGCTCCAAGTTTATATATTGTTCCTATATCTGTTATTACGAAAATTTCACTATTTGTTCCCAGAGAAACCGGCTTGTTTATTGCACTATCAAGTTTAATTTTTTCATATAAAGTGCCATCCGAATTAATTATATATAAATTTCCATTATCATTTCCCACAATAATTTGATTTAAAGGATTTATTACAACAGGAGAGTTTATAAATCCATCTGTATTAAAACTCCAGATTTCATTACCATATGAATCGTAGGCATATACTTTTCCTGAACTTGTTGAAAAATATATATAATTTTCATCTGAAATAGCAGGTGAATAAATTATAGCCCCTTCAACATATGTTTTAAATTTCAATTTGGCAGGTTCTGGAACTGTATTAAATGCAAACACCTGACTTTCACTTTCAATTTCTCCATCATTAGCAATTATTTTCCAAAAGTACTTTTTGTCGTTTTCAAGTGTTAATTCATATGATGTTGATTGTGTTGTGGTGATATATTCCAAATTATCATTCTCACCAAGATAGATATCAAAGGATAAAGAATCATCTTCTGGATCTTCAGCATTCCATTCTAAATTTACCGTTACCGGAATTTCTATACTTTGATTTTGGGGATAAATCAAAGTTGGAATATCTGGTCTTGTATTATTTCTTATATATGAATCTCTGTTTCTATATGGGTTTTTTCCATATACGGCCCATAGATCTTTTAATATATTTTTTTCTTCTATAGATATTGCATATAATTTTTCGTCTGTTGCAAAATATAATAGGCCATCGTTTAGCAAAGCATATGTTTTTATATCATTAAATGTTGTACTTAATATTTTATCGGAATTTTTGAAAATCCCGTTGTTTGAAAGAACATATAAATTTTTATTTTCAGAAATTATCATTGTTTTTGGAAATATATCATTTGTAGAATATGTCTCCAGAATATCTCCCATTTTATTAAGTTTGAATATATTATTCTGTCCACAGGCATATAGAAATTCGCCATCATATAATATTTCACCATTTATATTTTCTGGTAAATTAATCGTCCAATTTTTTGTGCCATCTTTTTTATAACTATGCAAAAATACTCCTTCTCCAAAATATAAATTAAAATCTTCATCATTAGAAATATTTGTAGTTATTACGTTATCTAAGGACAATTCTTTAGATATTTTTCCTTTAGGTTTTGTTATTATTATTTTTCCTTTATTGTCAAGATTTCCAGAAAGAACTATATATCCATTTTCAATTATTACCGGTGGAGAATCTGGAATTATATTATAACTTTTCTTCCATTTTAATAATCCGGTTTTTATATCATATACATATAAAATTCCATTTGATGTAATCACATATAAATTTTCTTCATTTTTATAATTCTCACTGGCAACAATTCCAGAAATTGCTTCTGATATTTGTATTGTGTTTTCTAAATTAAATGCCCGAAGATTTATAATGTTTATATTTCCAGCATAATCTGGAATAAATAGTAAGTTTTTATACAATATACTTCCACGTTTTAAACCTTCCAATTCTATTGACCGATCTATTGAATTATCTGTATTCAATTTATAAACACTATTTTCAGAAATTGCTATAAGTTTATTATCGAACATAAAAATATCTTTTATATTTGAAATATTGCTTTCCCACTGAATAGTATCAGGTGATTTTTTTGTTTTAAAATATAATTCATCACTCGCTTTAATTCCATTATAATTATCTTTAGCAACTATTTTTAAATAGTAATTTGTATCAGGATTTAGCTGAAGCGGAAACTCTGTTGATGTAATATTTGTTGCAATTTTTGTATAATTTTTTGTATAATTTCCAATATATATATCATAAGTTAAATTGTCACCATCCGGATCGCTTCCAGTCCATTTTAATGTAATGTCTGAAGGAACTATAGAGTTTTTTGCAGGATATTCTATTGAAGGCATGTCAGGATTTCTATTGACGTCTTTAACGATGATATTTAAAAATCCACTAGCACTATCTTTTGTATCACTTACAAGAATTTTTTCCTGTATTTTTTTTTGAGTATTATCATGTTTTACAAAATCATATCCAGGTTTAAAAATATATGTGTTCCCCTGTATATATGCACCATTATTTGTAAGAATTTGATATTCAAATTGTTTATCTTCCATATCTGATACAAAAATATCTAAATTTAGTTCAAATTCTTCTCCTTCTTTTACTGTATAAGTTTTTGAAGGAAAATCAATTATCGGTGGTGTATTTAAACTCGTTTTAAAAGTCCATATATCAGATAAAGCTGTTGCACCATAAGAATCAAACGTTTCAACTTTCCAATAATATTTTTTCCCCAATTCCAGCTTGTCTATAATATATTCATTTTTAGATAAATTTGTTGCTATTGGTGTTGTTAAAGGAGTAGAATCTGATATATAAAGATTGTATAAGATATTATCCCCATCAAAGTCTATACTTTTATTCCATTGAAATTTTATATTATATGGATAAACATTGTTGTTATTATTTTCTGGATATATCAAAAATGATTTAATAGGTTTATTATTAATCTCAATAGTTTCAAAATTAGCCTCCTTTGATGATTTATTCCCTTTTATATCCACCGCTTCAATTTTCCAGTAATATTTTTTTCCTTCTTCAAGCTTATCTATTTTATATGAATTAATAGCTAAATTCTTTACTTCCTTAATTTTTACGCCATTAGAAAATAGATAAAAATTGTATGATAGCAGATCCTTTTCTGGATCTTTAGCTATCCATTGAAAAATAACATTATCTGGATTTATTTTTTCATTATTAGATGGTGTTAGACTTTCTATTATTGGAGGTTGATTTTTAAATATACATCCTTGTAATAAAAATATAATTATCAGAAAAATTAATATATTTATTTTTTTCATGAATACCACCACCTATTTCGTCTATTTGAAAATTCAGTTCATAATATTATCGTGTTATTTTTCTATAAAGATTAACAAATAACCTATCTGTTTATTATTTTATAATTTTCATATTTCTGTTTTTGTAATATTCTCTTAATTGAAATTATTATAAATATGTAGTATAATTAATTTTGAAAAAAGCGTGCTTTAACTATATAAGTTAAAAAAATAACAAACAGAAGGGGGCGTTTATATATGAAGATAGTGATTATAGGTTGTACACATGCAGGAACAGCAGTGGCTATTAACTCAGCAAAATTATATAAAAATGCAGAAATCACAGTATATGAAAGGAACGATAATATTTCATTTTTGTCCTGTGGTATTGCATTACATGTTCAAGGTGTGGTAAAAGATCCAAAAGGACTATTTTATTCATCTCCTGAGCAATTGAGAAATATTGGTGTAAATACAAAAATGCGTCATAATGTAAAAAATGTTGATTTAAAAAATAAAAAAATTGTTGTAGAAAATCTTGAAACAAAAGAAGAATTTGACGATACATTTGACAAATTAATAATCACAACAGGTTCATGGCCAATTGTTCCAGATATCGAAGGAATACATATGGAAAATATTTTGTTATCAAAAAACTTTTATCATGCGCAGGATATAATTAAAAAAACAGAACAAGTTAAAAATATTATTGTTATAGGAGCAGGATATATAGGTGTTGAACTTGTTGAAGCTTTCAGGGAACACGGGAAAAATGTTACGCTTATAGATATAGAAGATAGAATATTAAGCAGATATCTTGATAAAGAATTTACAGATGTTGCAGAAAAAGCTCTATTAGAAAATGGAGTAAAATTAGCTCTTGGAGAAAAAGTTATTAAATTTGAAGGTAAAGATAATAAAGTAAGAAAGGTAATTACAACTAAAAATGAATATGAAACAGATATGGTTGTATTAGCTATGGGATTTAGCCCAAACACTGCCCTGTTTAAAGGTCAATTGGATATGCTTGAAAATGGTGCAATTATTGTAGATGAATATATGAGAACAAGCGTTAATGATGTATTTGCTGCAGGAGATTCATGTGCTGTATATTATAATCCAGAAGGCAAATACAGATATATTCCTCTTGCAACAAATGCTGTAAGAATGGGAACAATAGCAGCATACAATTTAGCAAAACCAACATTAAAATATCCTGGAACTCAAGGAACATCAGGAATAAAAATATATGGTAATAATTTTGCTGCAACTGGTTTAACAGAAAGTATGGCTAAATCGCAAAATTTGAATGTTGATTCTATTATTATTACAGAAAATAACAGACCAGAATTTATGCCAGAATATTATTCTTTAACATTCAAAGTTGTATATGATAAAAACACAGAGAGAATATTGGGTGCTCAAATAGTATCAAAAGCCGATTTAACACAATCTATAAACACAATGTCAGTTGCTATTCAAAATAAAATGACAATAAAGGATTTGGCATTCATAGATTTCTTTTTTCAACCACACTTTAATAAACCATGGAATTTCTTAAATATTGCAGGATTAGAATATATTAAATAAAAATATGGCGCATGCGCCATATTTTTATTATATAACACCACTAATTGCTTTAACAGGACATCTACTCTGGCATAAACTACAACCAAAACATTTGCTTTCATCAACTATAACTTGTTTATTTTCTTTGTCTACAGTAATTGCCCAGTATGGACATACCATTTCACATAATTTACAGAAAGTACATTTGTTAAGATCTATTTGTGGATATTTTGGTTCAAATATAACTTCCTTTTTCTTTAATCCAACCTTTTTTACCTCTTCTATACTACTAAATCCATATTTCTCAAGAGCTTTAGGTAATTGATCAACTATAGTTTTGTATAGCTGTTTTCCTCTGATCAATGCAGCTGATAGCATTTGAACAGCATCTGCTCCAGCCAATAAGTATTCTAAAACATCATCAGCAGATGCAATCCCACCTACACCTATTACTGTAATTTCAGGAACAGCTTCTTTTATTGTATTTACAAGTGCAAGTCCAAGGTTTTTAATTACAGGGCCTGAAATCCACACCTGCCCTTTATCATTACCTATTAGATTTGTTCGGTTTTTTAAATCTACAAGCATAGTTGGACCTAATGAATTTATTGCAACAATACCTGTTCCCCCATTTTCGAGAACCATTTTAGCAAACGCTACAGGATCTGGAATATGCGGGCTCATTTTCATGAATATCGGCTTATCTGTGTGAGACCTTATTGTTCTAACTGTTTCTGCAATTGTATCTAAATTCTTTCCAACATAATGCGTGGAAATTTCAAATGCATCTGCAAATTTATCCAGCTGTGGAATCAAAATTTCCATATCTTCCTTGGTGTAACCTGCGCTGACTATTAAAGGTAAATCAAGTTCTTGTTTTAATTTTGGTAATATTTCATTTATCCACTTTTCCGGTGGTAATTCAGACCATAATTCTGCATTTACAATATAATTATTGGTGCCGTATATACAAGGTCTTGGAACTTCTGCAGCCTTAGTAGATATAGTTTTGGTAACCATCCCTCCAACGCCAAGTCTTGCAAGGTATAGCATCTTTTCATCATCACCAACTAATGGACCAGATGCTGGCATTAAAGGATTCTTCAATTTTATCCCTGCAAATTCTGTACTTAAATCCATAATTTCCCCCCTATTATCATAATTTTCTCCACAAGTTTTCGGCAATTTTTTTTGCTTCATTATAAATTTTTTCAACTTCAAATTTTACTTCTCTATCTTTCATTAAAAATTCGCCATTAACAATAGTATCAGCAACATCCAGATTATCCCATATCCCAAAAAATACATGACCTAAAATATTACTTTCATCAATAGGTGTAAATGGTTTATACTCAAAAGATATCATATCAGCCTTGTATCCTCCTTTTATTCTTCCGAGTTTTATTCCAAGCATTTCACCAACAAGATTATAAACATTATCTATATTTCTTTTTAAATCCTCAAAATTAAAGAATAATGGATTATTATATCTATATTTTTGGGTAAAATATAGATTTAAATACTCTCTTGTAATGTTATATCCTAAACCATCATTACCCACAATAGTATTTATTCCTTTTTCTTTTAATAATTTATAATTTGGTAATCCCACAGCATTATTCATATTTGATGTTGGATTTAAAGCCACATATATATCATATTTAGACATTATTTCAGCTTCTTTTTTATCAATATGTACACAATGAGATAATATAGAATTTTTTGTTAGTAAATTAAATTCTTCCAATCTTTCAACTACTCTTTTTCCGTATTTATTTATAGAATCTTCCTCATCTTCTATACTTTCAGCTACATGAATATGTATAGGTGCACCATTTAAATTTTCCGATACTTTTTTTAATGTTTCGTTTGATAATGAAAGTGATGCATGAAGTCCAAACATACCTGCATATTTTTCTGAAGAATTTTTTAGAAATTCACTGTTTTCTTGTATACATTCGTCTACATCAAATCTATCACTTGTTTCAAAACAAAAAATCCCTCTTATTCCTATTTCATCGCTTAATCCTTTTTTTAATTCATTTAAAGTGCCTTTTATTGATATTCCACTGGCGTGATGATCTATTACAGAAGTAATTCCATTTTTTATAAGCTCAATGCCACTGATTAAAGAGCTATAATATGTTATTTCTAAGTCTATTTTCGAATCCAATTTCCACCATAATTGTTTTAGTATATCAGAAAAACTTTTTGGGTTAAATTCTACGCTCATTCCTCGAGCAAATGTTGAATATATATGAGTATGACCGTTAACAAATCCTGGCATTATGAGTTTTCCTTTAAAATCTATAATTTCTTCATTATCTTTTTTTTCAAAATTTTCCATTGAACCTACTTCTAATATGTCTTTATCAAATCTGATATACTGATTTTCTTTATATGTTTCATAATCAAAGATATTACAATTTATAACGGCCTTTACCATCTTATCTCTTCCCTTCTTAAAAAGCGTCCTCTAATTCTGCTTCCTACAAGATTTTCATCTTTTATAACAAACCTTCCTCTTGAAATAGTTGTTATAACTTTTCCTTTAACCTTTATATCCTCATATACTGTATAATCTGCATTTGAATGATGCGATTCTATAACCCATTCCTTTTCTGGATCAAATATTACAATATCTCCATCAGCTCCCGGTAACAATGTTCCTTTTTGTGGATATAACCCATAATACTTTGCAACATTCTTTGTGAATTTATCAATTACTTCATTTTCAAACAACGTGTACATTAACGAGAATGAAAATTCAACCCCACCAATGCCCATAGGCATAATATTTGTGTATTCTCTTTTCTTTTCTAATGAATTAAAAGGGCAATGATCTGTACCAATCGTTTGTAAAAATTTTATATTTTCAATTAATTTTTTCCTTTCTTCTTCACTTCTCAATGGTGGCGTCATTGAGTATAAATATCCATTTTTTTGTGTAAATTTTTCGTCATTAAAATAGAAATAGTGAGGACAGCTTTCCAACACAAGATTTTTTCCTATAATATCTTTGAATCTTTTTTTTAATGTTTCAAGAGAATATCCACTTGAAAGATGTACTATATATAATTGCCCATTATAATATTCCGATATCTCTGCAAGCTTTACCACCTCAGTTACCTCGGAAAGTGTTGATCTAACTTTAGAATGTTCTTTCATCGGGATATTTTTCAAGTCCTCTATTAATTCATTATTTTCAGCGTGAACTGTTACAACAATTCCGTATTCTTTTGATAATTTCAAAAGTTTTGATATATATTTATCTCCTGTCATTCTTGAACCATAGGTTGTAAATAGTTTTATACTCGATATGCCCAACTCTTTACATTTTACTATAAGGTCCTCTGGGTCAATAGTTGGATTTGAAATTGTAGCATGAAATGCGTAATCTGTCAAACTCTTTTTAGCAAGAATTTTTCTTTTTTCAAATGCTTTTTCAAGTTCTTCTAAGTTTTTTATTGGATCAAGAAAGTCTATATAAGATGTAATTCCACCAAAAGCAGCTGACGTTGAACCGGTTTTAAAATTATCAACAGATGTATATTTGCCAACTGTTAATTCAAAATGAACATGAGGATCGATAAAACCGGGAAGTATAAACTTCCCGGAAACATTATATTCTTCTTTTGATTTTAGATATGAAGAGGAAATATCTTTTATTTTTCCATTTTTAATGTATATATTTCCATCTATAAATTCATTATCAATATAAATTTTTCCATCCAGTATTGCTAAATCAAACATATAAGATCACTTCCTAATTATCTTCCACCCATTAACAATGTCATAACAGCTTTTGCTGTATGGATTCTGTTTTCTGCCTCGTCAAAGATTATAGAGTGTGGTCCATCAATAACTGAGTCAACAACTTCTTTACCTCTATCTGCTGGTAAGGCGTGCATATATACAGAATCAGGTCTTGTTAATTTCATTTTTTCTTCATCACATATCCAGTCTTTATGTTTTGCTGTTTCAGCTTTAATTTCTTCAGGATCGTTTGAGACAAAGAATCCTCCCCAATTTTTTGGGATAACAACATGTGCATCTACAAAAGCATCTTCCATTTTATGAGAAATATTCAATTTTCCTCCATATTTTTCCGCATTTTCCTGTGCTTGTTTTACTATATCTGGCATTAAATCAAACTTTTCAGGATATGCTAATGTTACATCCATACCCAATCTTGTAAATAATAATATCTGTGATTGAGGTACAGACAATGGTTTTAAATGACTTTCTGCATATGCCCAGCTAATTCCAACTTTTAAACCTCTTAAGTTCTTTCCAAATCTTTCCTGCATTGTCATAACATCTGCTAAAACCTGGAATGGATGATAAATATCATCCTGTAAATTCATAACAGGAACCTGAGATACAGAAGCCATACCTCTTAAATATTTGTTTCCTTTTCCAAATTCACAGGCTCTAACCGCAATACCATGACCCATTCTTGCAAGAACTCTCGCTGTATCTTCAGGTGTTTCACCGTGAGAAAGTTGCATCATGCTTGGGTTTAAGAAATTAGCATGCCCCCCTAATTGTGCGATACCTGCTTCCATTGAATTTCTTGTTCTTGTTGATTGATCAAAGAAAATCAAAAATAATGTCTTATACAATAAATATGGTGTTGGTATATTAGAAGCCATTTTAATTTTCAAATCTCTTGCGAGATCCAACATCATTTCTATCTCTTCATTTGTAAAATCCTGTGTTGTTATGAAATGTCTACTTTTTTCTGTTTTGAAAAATGCTGACATAATGTCTACCCCCTTGATATATTTTTATGAATTTTATGATTATCAACCTGTCCAAAAAATCTAAAATGAAATGAAGACTCGAAGATTGCCCTTAAAATTATGAATGAAAGCCGTCAAAATTACATGGATGTAATTTTGAGCGAAACAATACACGATGTATTGTTTGAGCGACGGCTGAGAATGAATAATTTTAAGGATTAGCAATCGAGCTGTCTGAGTGAATTTGGATTTTTAGACACTCTTTGTAATTATTATTTTATTTTTTCTACCAATGTTTTTGGGAAATTAGCATAAAATGCTGCTGCTTTCACAAGATGTTCGATCTTTACTTTCTCATTCGGAGCATGTGCATATTTTTCATCACCTGGACCAAAACCAACTGTTGGAATATTATAAACACCAGCTGTAGCTATACCATTTGTGCTAAATGTCCATTTATCTATTAAAGGTTCTTTTCCAAATGTTTTAATATATGCTTCTTTTGCTGCTTGTACAACATCTGAATTCTCTTCAAGTACCCATGTTGGAAAATACTTTTCAACAGGATATTCAATTCCGGTATATGCAGGTTTTGAATATGTCAATTCCACTATTTCTGCATTAATTCCTGTTTTTTTAAATATTTCTCTTATTTCTTCAAACGCGCTTTCCTTTGTTTCACCAGCTGTAAGTCTTCTATCAATGTGAATTACACACTCATCTGGAACAGCATTATGTGAAGGTGATTTAAAGAATATTTGAGAAACAACGATTGTCCCTTTTCCAAGGAAAGGATCATAATGAAGATTTTCATTTAATTTTTCTATTTCATTTATAATTTTTGCCATTTTATAAATAGCATTATCTCCTCTTTCTGGAGCACTTGCGTGTGCAGAAAGACCAACAGTTTTTATCCTGAATTCTATTCTTCCTCTATGCCCTCTATACACATTCAAACTTGTTGGCTCTGTAATAACTACAAAATCCGGTTTTATTTTATCTTCTTCGACAATGTATCGCCAGCATAATCCGTCACAATCTTCTTCCATAACTGTCCCAGTTACATAAACGGTAAAGTCATCTAATAAATTTAATTCTTTTAAAATTTTCATTCCGTATACCATGGAACACATACCTGCTTTTTGGTCAGATGCTCCTCTTCCATATACCCATTCATCATCCCAATCGCCACTAAATGGGTCTTTATCCCATAAATCAGGGTTACCAACTTCAACAGTATCAATATGTGCATCCATTGCAATAACTGTTTTACCATTTCCTATTCTTCCAAGTATATTGCCTAACCCATCAATTTTCACTTCATCAAATCCTACTTTTTCCATTTCTTCTTTAATAACCTGTATAACTTCTTTTTCTTCTCCAGAGTAACTCCTTGCTTTTATCAATTTGCTCATAAACTTAACAATGTCTTCACGGTATTTTTCTGCTAATTCTAATGTTGTCAAATTTATCCCTCCCTGCATAAACTTTATAAAATTATATAACTTTTATTTTAAAATTAAAAACCTGTACAATTCTCATTAACACTATTTTATCAATTAGAATTTGAAATATAGTTGATTATCTTGTTTATTTATAATATTCCTCTTGATAACACTATTTTTATAATGAAACGTATCATTATCTTTAATGTTTTATATATAATATTTGTATAAATTATTGTTTGATAATATGTATATTTCAGCTGTTAGTATATGATACAAATTATTTATAATAGATAAAATCTAAAATTCTTTCATTTTCAAATTTGATATTTTTTTTTGATAGAGTTATAATTTTTAATATCTTGGGGAATGGGTAATTAAATTGAAGGGGTGAAAAAATGTTTGATACAGGAAACACAGCATTTATGCTTCTTGCAACAAGTCTTGTTATGCTTATGACACCTGGGCTTGCTTTCTTTTATGGTGGATTAGTTGGTAGAAAAAATGTTCTAACTATTATGATGCAGAGTTTTGTTTCTATGGGATGGACTACTATTTTATGGGTAACTTTTGGATTTACTATGAGTTTTGGTAATGATATTTTAGGAATAATTGGAGATTCCAAATATTTATTTCTTCATGGAATTTCTATAAATACACCATTTGGTGCAAATACAGGAATACCAATGATTGTATTTGTTGCATATCAGATGATGTTTGCTATAATCACACCGGCTTTAATAACAGGTGCTTTTGCAGATAGAGTAAAGTTCAAAGCTTATATGATTTTTTTGACTGTTTGGCTTATTTTTGTTTATTTCCCTCTTGTTCATATGGTTTGGGGAGGAGGATTGTTTCAAAAGTGGGGAGTTTTAGATTTTGCAGGTGGTATTGTGGTTCATGCAAGTGCTGGTGCAGCTGCATTAGCTTCGGTGTTTTTTGTAGGTAAAAGAAAACAAAAGAATGTAAAACCACATAGTATTCCACTTGTTGCACTGGGAACCGGATTATTATGGTTTGGATGGTATGGTTTTAATGCTGGTAGTGAGTTAAGGGTAGATGCTGTAACTGCAAATGCTTTTTTAAATACTGATGTTGCAGCCTCATTTGCTGCTATTACATGGTTGATTTTAGCTATAATTTTTGAAAGAAAACCTAAAATACTTGGTATGCTTACAGGAGCTGTTGCCGGTTTGGCAACAATTACACCAGCTGCTGGTTATGTAACAGTTCAAACTTCAATGTTAATAGGAATAATCGCTTCTATTGTTAGCTATGCTGCAGTATTATATAAAAACAAAAAAGGCTGGGATGATGCTTTAGATGTATGGGGAGTACATGGTGTAGGTGGATATCTTGGTATAGTTCTATTAGGATTATTTGCTACGAAAAGTGTTAATAGTAATGGCGCTAATGGTTTGTTATACGGGAATGCAGGTTTTTTCTGGAAAGAATTTATAGCAGTAACTTTAGTTTCAATTTATGCATTTATTTTTACATATATAGCATTATGGCTTATAAACAGAATTACACAGGTTAGAGTTAGCGGTGAAGCTGAAATTGAAGGATTGGATAAAAACGAATTTGGCGAGGAAGCTTATTTATAAAAATGATAATATATGTTTTCATAAAAAGTGACTCCTTATGGAGTCACTTTTATTAAATTATATGTTTTTATATAAGAAATTATGATTAAACTTTGTCTTTTTATTTAAGAATGAAATATAATTATTTTAATCACTTTTTATCCTGGTAGTAATTGCAAAAAGTTTTTATAGAACAAATTTCACATTCCGGATTTCTTGCTTTACAAATATTTCTTCCATGATATATTAACCAATGATGAGCTTTTCCCCATAACTCTTGTGGAATATTTTTCATTAAATCTTCTTCTGTTTTTTTTACATTTTTTCCATTTGCCAAACCTATTCTATTTGCAACTCTAAAAACATGTGTATCAACAGCAATAGCATCTTTCCCAAACGCAACACTTAACATTACATTTGCGGTTTTTCTTCCAACTCCAGGTAATTTTATTAGTTCTTCTCTTGTTTCTGGTATTTTTCCATTATATTTTTCTAATAACATCTTACACGTATTTATTATATTCTTGCTTTTTGTTTTATATAATCCCACACCCTTTATATACTTTTCCAGTTCTTCTGGTTTTAATTTAGCAAAATCTTCTGGTGTTTTGAATTTTGAAAACAATGTTGGAGTTACTTTGTTTACTTGATTATCTGTAGTTTGAGCTGATAACATTACAGCAATTAATAATTCAAATGTGTTTTTATATTTTAGCGCTGTAGTGGAATTAGGATATGTTTTTTCTAATATTTCCAGTATTTTTTTTATTTCTTTTTTGCTTTTTTTCATTATACATATCATCCTTTCGATTATATCATTTCTTAAATTATATCATATCTCTATTATTTAATTTGAGAGTTTGAATTATTTTAGAACATCGTGTGTAGGTAATGTGTTGATTAAAAATATGTTATAATTATTATGTATATATAAATTTTACTAAAAGGAGATTTTTATATGAAAAAAAAGGAATTAATTTTAAACTTAATTAACCAAAAAAAATTTGATAAAGCTGCAACATTAATTGAAAATATAAATGATATAGTTCAAAAAAATAACTTAAAGGGATTGTTATATTTTAATAAAGGTGAAATTCAGAAAGCAAAAAACTTTTTTGAAAAAGCTTTAAAAGTTGATTCTGAAAATGATGATGTTTTATTTAATTATGCGTATATACTGAAATTAATGAATAAAGATTTAGATTCTTGGAGATATTTAATGAGAATAAAAAATAAAGATTGGGCAACGTATGATTTGTTAGGAGATATAGAAATAAACAATAGAAGTAAAGCTGCTGGTATTAAAAATTATTATATTGCGTCAACTCTAATAAGAGATATATCTATGAAAAAAAAATATGATCTTGCTAAGAAAACTTTTTTTAAAAATATAAAAATAGCTTTTTTATGCTTACCAGGTCTTGACACTTTCATAAAACCCATTTATGAATATATATCATTTTTATATCCGTCTAAACTTGTAATATCAAATAATAGTGAAGAGTTGAAAAATGCTGTTGAATGGGCAGATGTTATATGGTTAGAATGGGCTAATGAAGTAGCTAACTTTGTTACAAATAACATCGATTTAAAAGAGAAAAAAGTTGTATGTAGATTACATGGATATGAAGTTTTCACAAATATTCCAGGTCAAATAAATTGGAATGCTATTGATCATCTCTTTTTTGTTGCAAAGCACAAAAGAGAAATATTTTTTAAAAGATTCGGTGAGAAAATAAATATTAAAAAAACAAGTATTTTAAGAAATGGAATTGATTTAAGTAAGTTTCAATATCTTAATAAAAAAACTCCCGGAAAAAAACTTGCAATAATAGGAAATATTAATTATAGAAAGGGTTTTGAAATCTTATTATGGGCTTTTTATGAATTAATAAAAAAAGATGACGAATATAAATTATTTATTAGAGGAGATTTTCAAGATATACGTTATAAAATAGCTATAGAAACAATGATTGAAGAATTAAATCTAAAAAAATATATAAAGTTTGTTCCAAGAGTTGAAAACTTATCTATGTGGTTAAAAGATATAGATTATATTATATCATCTTCAATAGAAGAGTCTTTTCATTATACAATTGGAGAAGCTATGGCTATGGGAATAAAACCTGTAATACATGCTTGGAAAGAAAGTAGAGAAATATGGCCAGAAAAAAATATTTTTAGAAACACTGAGGAGTTTTTAGATATTATATTAAACCAAGAATATAACTCAGAAAATTATAGACTTTTTGTAGAAGATAAATATCCTATAGAAAAACAATTGTTTGAAATTGAGAAATTACTTGATAGTTTTGAAAAAGACTTAAATAACTCAGAAAATTATATGCTAAATAATAATAGAATTTTAAGATTTAATTATTCAAAAACATCAGAAAATAAATATATATGGTATTTAATGAATGAGTTTGGAAGATTTCAATATGGCGGTGGTGAAAGAGTTTTAGTATCTTTTTCAAAAGAGGCTAAAAAATATGGATATAAACTTATTTTTATTTCAAATAATTATACAAAAAAATCTTTGGATATATTAAAAGATCTTGGATTTGAAGGAGAAATATTGATTATAAATACACCTTTAACAGAATATCCCAGAGATTTTATTAAAATTAGAAATTTTATTGAAGAATTATCTTCTATAAAAGATAAATATCCGCCAGATTTAGTAATAGGACATCCAGTAACTGCAAGTATGTGGTTAGAGGAAGCAAATAAGGTTTTAAAGTTAAATGTGAAACATTATTTGATTACTATAGTTAATTTCCTTATTGGAGATATATCCCAAAACATCAAATTTTATAAAGAATCCATAAATAACATATTGCATATAGACGCATTAACAAAAGAGTATCTTGAATTAAGATTAAAAGTTAATAATTTTAATTTTAATGAATATAATTACGTAGGAGTTCCTTATTTTACAATTGATAAATTAAAAAATATAAGATTAAATAATAATTTTGATAGTAAAATTCGAATTATAATGTATCCACGTTTTACCTATACAAAATCTTTTGTATTAAATGCAGTGGAAGATATGGCAAAACTTATTAATAATGGTTATGAATTTTATGTGAATATAGTAGGTGTTGGTGGATTCAGTAATACTATAAAAGAAATTATAAAATTTCATAATGTTGAAAAGTATATAAAAATAATTCCACTTGAAAAAATTGATTTTAGATTTGTAGCAATACATGATCTTGCAGTAAATACAGGGGTTTCTGCAAGCGAAACATCATATCTTGGAATTCCAACGATTTTTGCAGATACTACACCGTGGTTTAATTTCGTTTCTCAATATACAGGATATATTAATCCAAGAGGAATATTAGGGAAGGACTTTAATCTTGAAGATCCATATTTTGATTTTTATAGTTATAATACATATTATGATATAGTAAAAAGCATATTAGATCTAGAAAATCCCAAAAGATATTTAAGAACTTTGGGAGAAGATTTAAGAAATTATACTAAAGAAGCGTTGAAATTTTATAATGAAGAAAGTGTTTTTAAAAGAATACTTAAATTTTCTGGTATTTTATAAGGGGGAATAAGATGAAAGTTGTAATTTTGGCAGGCGGTTATGGAACACGGTTGGAAGAAGAAACAATAAGAATCCCTAAACCTATGGTTGAAATAGGTGGAAAACCGATACTATGGCATATTATGAAAATATACTCTTACTATGGTTTTGATGATTTTATAATTTGTCTTGGTTATAAAGGATATGTTATAAAGGAATATTTTACCAATTATTATAATCATATGAGTGATATGACAGTAGATTTATCTACAGGTAATATAGAAATACATAATAGTTACTCTGAAAAATGGAAGGTTACATTAGTTGATACGGGATTAAATACAATGACTGGGGGAAGAATAAAGAAAATAAAAAAATATTTAAACAATGAAAGGTTTATGCTTACTTATGGTGATGGAGTTGGAAATGTAAACATAAAAAAGCTTGTCGAATTTCATAAAAAACATAGTAAATTGGCAACTATCACAGTTGTTCAACCAATAGGAAGATTTGGTGTTTTGAATATAGATAAAGATAATTCAGTTAAATCATTTATAGAGAAACCAAAAAGTGAAAATTCGAGAATTAATGCAGGTTTTTTTGTTTTAGAACCACAAGTTATTGACTATATAGTCGATGATAATACTGCGTGGGAAGATGGGCCGCTTGAAAAATTGGCAAAAGAGAGTAACTTAATGGCTTTTCATCATGATGGATTTTGGAAGCCAATGGATACTTTAAGAGACAAGCATGAGCTTGAAAGATTATGGAATACCGGAAAAGCTCCATGGAAATTATGGGAATAAGGAGGAACTATTATGATTGAATTGTTTAAAAAACCATTATTTGTTTTTGAAATGGCTAATAATCATCAGGGAAATGTCGAGCATGGAAAAAGAATTATTCGTGAAATAAAAAAAGTTGTCAAAGAGTTTGAAAATATCTTTGATTTTGCATTTAAATTCCAATATAGAGATTTAGATACGTTTATTCATCCTGATTATAAAAATGATTTTTCTTACAAATATATAAAACGTTTTTCGGAAACAAAATTAAGTGAATCTCAGTTTTTAGAGTTGAAAGATGAATTAGAAAAAAATGAATTTATAACAATGTGTACACCCTTTGATGAGAATTCTGTTAAAAAAGTTATAAAGCATAATTATGACATAATAAAAGTAGCGAGTGCATCTTTTACTGATTGGCCATTATTGGAGGAAATTTCAAAATATGATAAGCCAATTATTGCTTCAACGGCTGGTGCAACATTAAATGAAATAAGAAATGTTATATATTTCTTTAAACATAGAGGTAGAAATATTAATATTATGCATTGTGTTGCTGCATATCCTACAACAGACGAAAAATTAGAATTAAATCAGATTGATTTGTTGAAAAATGAATTTCCTGACATTAATGTAGGTTTTTCAACGCATGAAAAACCAGATAATTTTGATGCTATAAAAATAGCTATTGCAAAAGGGGCTACCATATTTGAAAAACATGTTGGAGTTGAAACAGATAAAATAAAATTAAATGCATATTCTGCTAATCCAGAACAGGTTTATAAATGGTTAAAGTCGGCAAAAAAAGCATATATAATGTCCGGAGTTCGAGGAAAAAGATATTCATTTTCAAAAGAAGAACTTACATCTTTAAAAAATCTAAGAAGAGGTATATTTGCATTAAAAAACATTTCAAAAGGTCAATGTATAACTATGAATGAAGTTTTTTTTGCTATACCAAGACAAAATGGGCAATATGCATCCAATGATATGTCTAAATATAAAAAGTTTGTAGCCAAAAAGGATATTAAAGCATATGAACCAATTTCTGAAAACAATGTTGAGATAAAAGATTTATATCCTCAGATAAAAGAATATGTGAGAGAAATTCTCGATATTGTTAGGAAAAGTAATGTTGTAATTCCGGAAAATAGTGTCTGTGAGCTTTCACATCATTATGGATTGGATAATTTTAAAAACTTTGGAGCAGCAATTATAGACATAATAAATAGAGAATATTGCAAAAAAATAATTATATTACTTCCTGGACAAAAGCATCCTGAACATTATCATAAACAAAAAGAAGAAACATTTAATGTATTATACGGAGATTTTATAATAAATATAGATGGTCAAGAAAGAGTTTATAAACCCGGAGATATTATAATAGTGGAAAGAAATAAAAAACACTCTTTTTATAGTGAAACAGGTGCAGTTATTGAAGAAATTTCAACAACACATTTCAAAAATGATTCATTCTATAGCGATAAAAAAATCCAATCTAACAAACACAGAAAAACACAAATTTATTTAACAGAAGATATATTATCTTATTAGGTGGAATTATGGATAAATTTAAAGAATTAGAAGATTTATTAAAAAAACAATATATTTCATATTCTGAACAATTTTCTTTATATCATTTAGTAAAAGGAAAAAAAATATTGTTATATGGTTGCGGAAGTGGATGTATAACCTTTTTTTCAATAGTATTAGATAGGTATAATGATATAAAAATAGATGGAATTATCGATAAAAGAGCAGAAAATGGAGAAAAGTTTAGAGATATTCCTTTATTTAACCCAGAATCTTTAAATATACATGACACTGAGAATTATGTAGTAATAATAACTGTTGGAAAGAAAGAATATTATAATGAAATTTTCAATATACTTAAACAAAAGAATTTTAAAAATATTATTTTAGCAAATCAAATATATGAATATCATCTTCATTTTACAAGTCATGAAATAGAGAAAATGGGTTTTTCATATTATAAAAAGCAAAAGGATAAAATATTAAAAGCTTTCACATTATTTTCGGATAAATTAAGTATAGATATTTACTTAAAATATTTAAAAACACATATATATAAAGTGCCTCAAGAATTACCTTATGAAAGTGTGGAAAAGCAATACTTTCCTGATGATATAATTATGAATTACTCGAGGTTTATTAATTGTGGTGCATATAATGGAGATACTATAAGAAATCTTGTAAAATACAAAGGAAAGCAAGAGTCTGTAGTTTGTTTTGAACCAGATTTAATTAATTTTAGTAAATTGATTAAATATATTAATAACAATAAAAAAGATATAGCGGATACAATTTTCGCATATCCATGTGGAGTATATTCTAAAACAACACAAATTTTCTTTTCATCAGGAAATAATACCAACAGTAAAATATCAGCTAATGGAAAAGATCTTATACAAACAGTAAAATTAGATGATGCGTTGATTAATTATTCTCCAACATTTATTCAGATGGATATAGAAGGAGCTGAAATAGAAGCAATAAAAGGTGGTGCCATATTGATCTCTACGTATAAACCTGATTTAGCTATTTGTGTTTATCATAGTGTGGAACATATATGGGAAATTCCATTAATGCTAAATAAATTAAATCCTGATTATAAATTTTATTTAAGAAATTATACTGGATATATAAGTGAAACTGTATTATACGCTAGGAGTGAATAAATGAACGATTTCAAACCGTTAAAAACTATTCAAGGAATGAGTATAAAAGATTTAAAAAATTTTATAAATGAAAAAGACGTATTTATATGGGGTGTTGGGCAATTAGGGAGAGTTATAAAAAAGAATCTTGAAAAAAATAAAATACATATAAAAGGATTTTGTGATTCAGATACAAAAAAAGTGGGAACCATAATTGAAGATAAAAGAGTTTATTCTTCAAATAAAGCGATTGAATTGGCAAAGAAAAAAAAGGCTGTTTTAATTTTGGCTGCAGCACAATATAAACATGAGATGGAACAAATATGTAAAGAATCTGGATTAAAAAAGAAGATTGATTATATAACTTATATAAATATTAGACGCCCAGAAGCTGTTGTGGAAATATCGGGGATATGTAATTTAAATTGCGTATTTTGCCCGCAAGGAAATATGAAAATAAAGAAAGGAATAATGCCTTATAGAATATATAAGGAAGTTTTAGATAAGTTATTACAGGAAATACCTTTTTTAACGAATATCCAATTATCTTTATGGGGAGAACCTTTGTTAAATCCAGAAATAGATAAAATAATTGAATATTCTGAAAAATACGTACCAGTCTCATTACAAACAAATCTTCAAAATTCTGAAAACATTGAAAAAGTAATAAAAGCGCAGCCAACCCAATTAATTGTGTCAGTAAGTGGCGCTAAACAAAAATATTCCAAATACTATGGCAATGCATCATGGGAGATATTTAAGAAAAACGTAAATCTTTTAAATTTACTAGTAAAGCAGTACAATCCAAAAACACAGATATCTTTTTTATATCACTTTTATAAAGACAATAAGAATGATTATAAAGAAATAAAACAATATTTGGCTAGATATGATTTTAATTTATCTCCATCGTGGGCCTATCTAAATCCATACAATCATTTATTAAATTATATTGAAACAAAAGAAATGGAATATAGTTTAAAAAGTTTTCTAGATACACTTTCATGGGATATAGATAAAGTACTTGACATTATAAAAAAGGAAATAGGAAAACCATGTTTATGCCAGAGATTATTTCCTATAATAAATTGGGATTTGTCGGTGTTTCAATGCCATTTATACTACACAAAAATACATGATAATTTTTTAGAAATACCTTATAACAAATTAATAGAATTAAGACATAGTCAACAAATATGCAGAAGATGCCAAAAATATGGACTTCATAGATTGGATATAGACATATTAATAAAAAAATATGGAGAAAATAAAATTTTAAAATAAAATTTGAGGAGGATTTTAATGAAAAATAAACCTTCAAAGGTGCATGTTGATTATCATATATATACAGTAAATGACGCCAAAAAACTTTTTAATAATAGAAAAATTTATATATGGGGAGCAGGTCAAAAAGGAAGAGGTTTTTTAAAAGCGTTGGAAAGAAACGGTTTTAAAATAGAAGCTTTCTTAGATAGTTCTCCAAAACTTATTGGAGAGTATTATGAAGGGATACCTATTTTAGATCCGAAAGAAATTTTTGAAGACAAAAATAAATTAAACAATGCTTTTATACTTACGGCAAGTGTAGATAAAAAAAATAAAGAAATGTTTAAAATATGTGAAAAATATGGATTAGAGAAAGGTAAAGATTTTATAAACATCCAAAGGTTTACACCATATTATCCAGTAATTGAAATTTCCGGTTCTTGTAATTTAAGTTGCATTAGCTGCCCAAGAGGGGATTTTAGAAGCAGATTTAGAAAGACTGGATTTATGGATATAACAGATTATGAAAGAGTAATAAAGAAATTAATTGCCGAAATGCCTTTTTTATACTTGGTAGATTTATATGTTTGGGGAGATCCTTTTTTGCACCCTAAACTCCCCGAAATTATAAAAATAAATAATAAATATGGAATTGCTGGTGGTATATCGACTAATCTAAATTATGGAAATAATATTGAAGAAATTATAAAATCAAAACCTCCACAAATAAGAGTTTCAGTTTCAGGATACGGTCCGGAACATTATGAAATAACCCATAAAAATGCAAAATGGGATGTATTTTATAATAATCTTTTGATGTTGCATAAATATATAAAAAAATATGATACTAAAACGATTGTTGAAGTGTATTTCCATGTAAATAAAATAAATATTTCTGAATTTAAAAAAGTAAAAGAATTATGTGATGAGCTTGGATTTAGATTAAATTCAACTATATCAATGGTATTTCCAGATTATGCCTTGGAATATATTCAAACTGGAAAATTACCAACTAATGCTCAAAAAGGTGCGGATATAATGTTAGTATCACTTGATGATATGCTTAAAAATGCGAAGAAAGAAAAAGATAAGGATTGCCTTTTAAAAAGAATTGTGCCTGTAATAAATTGGGATTTATCTGTAATGCCGTGTTGCAATTACACATATAGAAAATTAGCCGATAATTATCTTGATATAACATTTGAAGAAATAATTAAATTAAGAGAAAACCACCCTTTATGCAAAACGTGTCAAAAATATGCATTACATAGATATTTTAATCCTTTATATTATTCTGATTATATTGATAATTTATTAAAGGTGGAGATAAAAAATGAATAAATGTCGTGTGTGTGGTGGAGAAGTTGAAACACTATATAGTATTGAAAATTTACCAGCAAAATCCCAATTTTTCCCTGATGAATATAGTTTAAAAGAAGATAAAAGTATATCTTTAAATATTGCTCAATGTGCATCATGCGGGCTCATACAATTGATTAATGAGCCCGTTTCATATTATAAAACAGTAATTAGGGCTACATCTGTATCAAGTGAAATGAAAAAATTCAGATTAAAACAATTAAAACAGTTTTTTGAGAAATATGATTTATATAATAAAAAGTGTATAGAAATAGGAAGTGGAAATGGTGATTATTTAAGTATATTAGCAGAAATTAGTAAAAATGTATATGGTTTTGAATATTCTAGTGAGAATATAAAATATATAAAAGAAAAAGGCTTAAAAGCTATTCAAGGATATATAGATACTGAAAAATATGAATTACCAGATAAACCATATGATGTCTTTTTTATGTTTAATTTTTTAGAACATGTGCCAGAGCCAGTAACCTTTTTAAGAGGTTTATCAAATAATTTAAATGATAACGGAATTGGTATAATAGAGGTTCCAAATTTTAACATGATAAAAAAAGAAAAAATGATTTCAGAATTTACCATAGATCATCTATCTTATTTTACAAAAGAAACGTTTGAAATAACTTTAAGAATAAGTGGATTTGAGATAATTAAAATAAATGAAATATGGAATGACTATATAATATCAGCAATAGTAAAAAAAAGAAATAAATTGAATTTCTCTGGATTTCGGGCGTTTCAGGAAACATTGAAGAAAAATATTTATGATTTTATTAACAAATATCCAGATTTTGCAATTTGGGGAGCTGGGCATCAAGCATTATTTGTAATGGCTGCTTTGAATTTAGGAGATAAATGTAGATATGTTATAGATTCTGCAAAATTTAAGCAAAATAAATATACTCCAGCAACGCATATTAAAATAGTATCCCCTAACTATTTAAGAGAAAACCCTGTTAAGGCGATTATTATAATGGCGGGAAGTTATTCCCATGAAATAAAACAAAAATTATTAGAAGAATATCCTGAAATAAAAATAGCAATTTTAGAAAAGAATAAATTGAAAATAATATAACGGAGGTAAGATGATGAAGAAAAAAATTGATTATAAAGTTCAAGAGAGCGAAGATTTAAAAAGGAATGAATTAAAAGAGAAAAAACCTTATGTTTATGAAAAAATTTTAAAATTTGAAGAAAAAGTAAAGCGTGGAGAAAGCATTGCTATAATACAATTTCAGTATAATTATGCATGTAATTTTAATTGTGTTCACTGTGGTATTTCGCAACTAAGAAAACCCGGTGCAAGGAGTTTTACACCAGAAGATGTCAAGGAATTATCTAGACAAGCTGATGAAATGGGTTTAGCCCATTTTGTTATAACTGGTGGAGAACCATTAGTTTTTCCAGATTTGGATGAAGTAATAAAAGCTATAGACCCGCAGAAATTTTATATATCCCTTGATACAAATGGATGGTATTTTGATGAAGAAAAAGCTTTTCATTTGAAAGAATTGGGAGTTGACAAAATACAATTAAGTCTTGATAGTTTAAATGAAATAGAGCATGATGAATTTAGAAAGAAAAAAGGTTCTCATGCAAGAGCATTAAGAGCTATAGATGCTGCAAAAAAAGCAGGGTTAAACATTATAATTCAAACAGTAGTTACCAAACAAAGAGTTTATTCTGAAGAGTTTGAAGAATTTTTGAAATTTTTAAATAGTAAGGATGTTGGTGTTTTTGTAACTTATGCAAAACCTGTAGGAAACTGGGAAGGAAACTATGATGTATTAGTAACTAAAAAGGATATGGATTATGTTAGAGAACTTGAAAAGAAATATAATGTATTTACACATTTAACTCCTGGATATGGTTTGGATCTTGGATGCATTGCAGTAAAAAGAATGATATCAGTTACTCAATATGGCGATGTTATGCCATGTCCATATATACATGCATCGTTAGGAAATGTGTTTGAAGAACCATTAAAAGATATCATTGAAAGAGGATTAAAGATAAAATGGTTCGGAAAATATGTTGATACATGCTTAATTGCAGAAGACAAACACTTTATAGAAGAATACGATTCGAAAAGAATATATGGGAATAAACCATTACCAGTACCGTGGTTTAAAGTTTTTGATGAAAATGATTACATAAAAGATGAAGAAAAACTCAAAACAGAGAAAACAAAAAATGGGTATTTAAGATGGAGGAAATAAGATGAAACTAAATCAAAGATTTGAAGAAGACCTTGATTTTATTTTGAAAGAATTAAAAGAAGAATTTAAAAAAATAAAAAATGAAAAAATTTTTATTACAGGTGGAACAGGATTTTTTGGTAAATGGTTTTTAGGGAGTATTTTAAGAGCTAATGAGAAATTGAATACAAATATAAAAATTGGTGTATTGTCAAGAAATCCAGAAAAATTTAAGAAAAATTTTCCGTACTTAAGTAATGAAAAATATGTAAATTTTTATAAAGGAGATATTAGAAATTTTGATTTTCCAAATGAAAATTTTTCATATATTATACATGGAGCCAGTGCTTCTGCAGAAGGGTGGTTCAAAGGTGAAAATCAAATTATCAGAATTGAAACTATAACTGCTGGCACAAAAAGAATTTTAGATTTTGCAAAGAAAAACAAAATAAAAGGTTTTTTATATATGAGTTCCGGTAAGGTTTACGGAACTCATTCTGATATTTACGAAAAAATTCCCGAATACTATTGTGGGAATTTATGTCTTGAAGATCCAAATGCGGCATTATCAATTGGGAAAAAGATGGCCGAATTTTTAACTTTTGAATATTCGAAAAATTATGATATTCCAGTAAAAATAGCCAGGGGATTTGCTTTTGTAGGACCTTATTTACAATTGAATTTGCATTATGCTGTTGGAAATTTTATTAGAGATGCTTTAAAAGGAGGCCCAATAGTAATAAATGGAGATGGGAAAGCACTAAGATCATATTTATATGCAGCAGACGCAATAATATGGTTTTTTAAGATATTGATAAATTCAAAAAATAGATCAATATATAATGTTGGATCAGAAAATATTGTATCAATAAAAGAAGTAGCTGAATTAATCAATTCCGTATCTAATAAAAAAATGGAAATTATAATTCAAAAAAAGGAAATTTCAAAAAAAGTAGATAAATATATACCGTCAACGAAAAAAATAAAAGAAGAACTTGGAGTGAGAGAGTATACATCTTTAAAAGATGCAATAATAAAAACTATAGATTTTTATAGAAAAGAGGGATTAAAATGATGAAACTTTCCGATTATGTTTTTAATTTTATTGCAAATTTAGGAGTAAAACATGTGTTTATGCTTCCAGGTGGAGGTTGCATGCATCTTGTAGACTCACTGGGAAAAAATAAAAGATTAAAATATATAACCAATTTAAATGAGCAAGCAGTTTCTATTAGCGTTGAGTCATATGCTCAGGCTACAAATAATATAGGGGTGGGCTTAGTAACCACTGGACCTGGAGGAACAAACGCAATAACTGGAGTTGCTGCTGGATGGGTTGATTCAACTCCTATGTTAATAATTTCCGGACAGGTTAAAACTAAGGATATGATTAAAGATTCAAAATTAAGGCAAAAAGGTTTTCAAGAAATTGATATAATATCTTTAGTAAAACCAATTACAAAGTATGCAGTAACGATAACAGATGCAGAAGACATTAGATACCATCTTGAAAAAGCTGTTTATCTTGCAACTACAGGACGACCAGGGCCAGTATGGATCGATATTCCATTGGATATACAGGCTGCGATTATAGATGAAAAAAAATTAAAAGGTTATATTCCACCAAAATCAAATTTTGATGATGATATAGATAAAAAAATTGAGTTATTAATTGAAATGATAAAAGAATCAAAAAAGCCAGTAATACTTGCTGGAAATGGCATAAGATTAGCAAAAGCGGAAAAATTATTTTATTCAGTTATTAAAAAATTAAATATTCCAATATTATTAACTTGGAAAGCTATAGACTTTCTTGATGAAAATGATCCATTAAATTTTGGAAGACCTGGAGCTATCGCCTCAAGGTATGCCAATTTTATACAACAAAAGTCCGATCTTTTTATTTCTATTGGTGCAAGATTAGATACAGGGCAAACAGCATATAATCATAAAAATTTTGCACCATATGCAAAAAAAGTCATAGTAGATGTGGATAAAAATGAAATAGATAAATTAGAAATGGATATAGAGTTAAAAATTGTAAGTGATGCATATAGATTTTTAGATGTATTAAATAGAAAAATAAGAAAAATAGAATTTAAGAGAAAAGATAAATGGTTAAGTTTCTGTAAATCATTAAAAAACAAATATCCTATTATAAAAGATGAATATTATAAAATGAAAGATTTTGTAAATCCATATGTATTAATAGATATTTTGTCAAAAAAATTAAGCGAGAATGATGCAATTATTCCAGGAAGTTCAGGATTATGTAGCGAAATTACTATGCAATCATTTAAAGTAAAAAAGGGACAAAGAGTCTATAATAATGAAGGATTTGGAGCTATGGGATTTGGATTACCTGCTTCAATTGCAGGAGCTATTGCATTAAACAGAAGAACTATATGTATTACCGGTGATGGCGGAATTCAAATGAATATACAGGAATTAGAAACGTTAAGAAGATTGAATATACCTTTAAAATGTTTTATTCTTGACAATAAAGGATACGGCTCTATTGTAAATACACAAAATAACTATTTTAATGGAAATTATGTGGGCAGTAATGAAAGTAGTGGATTAACTTTGCCTGATATGGAAAAAATAGCGCATGCATATGGTTTGAAATTTTATGAATTAAGAAATAATAAAGACTTAATTAATAAAATAGACGAAATACTTGATTATGAGGGACCTGTAATTTGTAATGTTAAAATTCCTGAAATTTATACAACTATTCCAAGAACAAAATCAAAAATAGAAAATGGGAAAATAATAACTCTCCCTATGGAAGATCTGTGGCCGTATTTGGATAGAGAAGAATTTAATAATATCATGTCAGAAAAAGAGGGATATTATGAAATATAAGCATTTATTTTTTGATATGGACGGTACTTTATTTGACACATCAGAAGGTATTATATTTTCTATGCAAGAAGCATTTAAAAAAAATAACTTAGAACCTTTATCAAGAGACGAAATACTAAAACTTATAGGTCCAACGTTAGATGAGATTATGGATATAATCTTTGGAATTGAGGATAACCCTTTAAAGTTTAAAATTAGAAAAGATTTTAGAGAGTTATATGCAGAAAAAGGGGTATATATGTTAAATTTATACCCATATGTACTGGAAACATTAGAAGAATTATACAATAAAAATAATAATATGTATATTATAACGTCAAAACCAGAAATTTTTGCCAACAAAATACTAAAAAAGTTTAAGATGGATAAATATTTTAAAAAAGTTGTCGGAGTTCCTTTAGAAGGTAATGTTTTACCAAAAAAAAATAGATTGAAAAAATTAATTACAGAACTTGAAATATCTTCAAATAGTAGTGTGATGATTGGAGATACAAAAAGTGATATTGATGCGGCAAAATATAATAACATTGACATGATATGTGTTTCTTATGGTTTTTGCCAAAACAAATCAAATTTTAATAATTGTACTGTTGTTATAAATAAATTTAATGAATTACTTAAGATCGTGGAGTGATAATATGAATCAATTCTATAAAAACAAAAAAATATTAATAACAGGACACACAGGATTTAAAGGTTCATGGCTTTCATTGTGGTTATTAAAAATGGGAGCAAAAGTAATAGGTTATGCTTTAGATCCTTATACTCAAAGAGATAACTTTGTATTATCAAATATTTCAAAAAAAATAATAGATATACGTGGGGATATAAGAGATTATAATAAATTGAAACAAGTTTTTGAAGAATATAAGCCAGAAATTATTTTTCATTTGGCAGCGCAACCATTGGTTAGATTATCATATGAAAC
>NZ_LBFB01000014.1:0-63329 GCF_013363285.1 Marinitoga sp. 1154
TTTATTTATATTTTTAAGTCTGCCAAATTTATTAAAATTAAAGCGTCTAAGTTTTTTAGTTCTTTTTAGTTTTTTCCATTATTTGTATTTCTTTCTTTGATATATACATATTTTTACACAATACTTATTTTAAGTATATACTCTCATTTGTATTTCTCATTGATTGTTTTTGTCTTTATTTCATTTTTCATCTTTATTTTCTACTTTTTTGTCCCCTTTTCTTTCCTCTGGTTTATTTTTTACTTTGTTTTCTGGGCTACCTCTCTCTAAATTGAATTCGCTCTTTATTCCAATATACTATATCATTTTTGAAAAATTTTTCATAGTTCTATTTTTTCAATTTATTTGTCATTAAAAACAAATACAATTATTTAAGTTCATTCAGAACCTTTTTTTTTAATATTAATATATAAGCTGTCTAAAAAGTCTCAAATGAAACGAAGGCTCGAAGATTGCCCTTAACACACCTACGGTGGGTTATTGGATTAAAAAATTAGATTTTAATAAAAAAACTTTTGAGCTATCGCTCGCTTACAGAGGGTAATTGGAAAAAATAATTTTTATTATATAATTATAAATCTTTTTCCCTTAGATTTTTTATCATAAAAAATCTAAGAGTGAATGGAAGACGTCAAAAAAACAGGATGTTTTTTTGAGTGAAGCTTTTTCATGGATGAAAAATCGATGCGACGGCTGAGAATGAATAATTTTAAGGATAATCGCTGCCTGAGTGAATTTGATTTTTTAGACATCTTAATTAATACAATTAAATTCTCTTCAGAAAAAAGTTTGTTTTATCTATTTAATGTAATATGTGATATAATTTAATAAAATAAATATCTTTAAAGGAGCGATGATATTGAATTTTATAATTTCTGGAGATTCCCACGGAGAATTTATGATAGGAACTCTTATTGGAATACCAGCAGGATTAAAAATAGATATGGATAAGATAAATACTGATTTAAAAAAACGTCAAAATGGATATGGACGTGGAGAAAGAATGAAAATTGAAAGGGATGAAGTTAATATAATATCAGGGATATGGAAAGGATATACAACTGGCGCTCCATTAACAATATTAATAAAAAATAAAGGAAGAAATACTGAAAAAAATATTCGAAAAGTACCAAGACCCGGACATGGTGATTATAGTGCATATATGAAATATAAACTTCCGGATTTAAATATATATACTGAAAGAACCAGTGCAAGATGGACAGTAGTTTTAACTGCAATAGGTAATATTGCCAGACAATTTCTGGATAATTTGAATATAAAAATTTCAGCTTATATAGAAAGAATAGGAGAATTGAAAACTGAAGATGGAAAAATTTCCAATAATATAAAAAAATACATAGACAAAATGAAAAAATCTGGTAATACTCTCGGCGGTTTGATAAAAGTGATTGCTAAAAATGTCAAACCTGGAATTGGAGGATATTCATCAATATTTGAAAGGTTGGATTCAAAAATTGGAAAACTGTTTATGGCTATTCCTTCAGTGAAAGGAGTAATTATAGGAAATACGGATTTCTCTCTATCTGGAAAAGAATATCACGATGAGTTTTATATCGAAAACAACAAAATAAGAAGAAAAAGCAATAACGCCGGTGGAATAGAGGCTGGGTTTACCAATGGTGAAAACATTGAAATAACAGTATTTTTAAAACCAATACCCACACTCAGAGAACCATTAAATTCCATAGATCTGGAATATATACAGGAGACAAAGGCTCCTTATATTAGATCTGATGTTACTGTTGTCCCAGCAAGTATTGTAATATTCGAGAATGCTTTATCTCTAATATTAATGGAAAGTATTTTAGATAGATTCGGCAATGATAATGTAAATGATATAATCAGGAGGTATAATAATGCCAATTTATTTAATTGGAATGATGGGATCTGGAAAAACGACCCTTGGTAAGATTTTAAGCGATATTTTAGATAAAAAGTTTATAGATATAGATACAGAGATAGAAAAACTTGAAAGAAAAAAAATCCATCATATATTTCTTCAAAAAGGTGAAGAATATTTCAGAGATGTGGAAACTAAAATATTGAAAAAAACTGAAAATGAAGATGCCATTATTTCTACAGGTGGCGGCATAATCTTAAAAAAAGAAAACAGAGAAATATTGAAAAAACATAAAACTCTTTTTTTGTATGTGCCAATTGAAATATTATTAAAAAGAATAGATACAGAAAATAGACCATTATTAAAAAATGGAAAATATAAATTATATGATATATGGAATAAAAGAAAAGAATTATATGAAAATTTTAAAAAAATTGATTTAAAAAATTTCGATATTTATGAATCTACAGCAAAAATATTGTATGAAATCTGCGAAAAAAAATCTTCAGAAATAGTTAATGATTTTCAAAAAATAATTTTTAAAGTTAAGGGAATTGAAGATTTAAAAGATAAAAAAAACATTTTTACAAGTGAAATTGTGAATAAAATATATGGAAATAATTTTATTAATCCGTATATTTTGGAAAATGGCGAAAAAATCAAGAACATTGAAAATGTAAAAAAAATATACCTGTATTTAATTAAAAATAATATAAACAAAAAAGATGCTATATACGGAGTTGGCGGAGGAACAGTTACAGATTTAATAGGATTTATAGGCAGTACATTCAAAAGAGGAATAAAAACAATATTTTATCCAACAACGCTTTTATCCCAAGTAGATGCTGCTCTTGGTGGAAAAAATGCTATAAATTTTGAAGATATAAAAAATATTATAGGTACATTTAAAGTCCCCGATAAAGTAATTATAGATCCACTAACTGTTATATCTCAAAAAAACGAAAATTATTATGAGGGAATAATCGAAGCATTCAAATTAGCGATTATAGATGGAAATATATCTTTATTTTTAGATAATATAAAAAAAATAAAAAAAAGGAACTTAAATATAATCATGGATATAATAAAATTTTCTGTAAAAACAAAATTGTCAATTGTATCAAAAGATCCTTTTGATAATAACATAAGAAAAATTTTGAATTTAGGACACACATTTGGTCATTCGTTTGAAAGTATTACAGGTATATCACATGGTTTGGCTGTAGGATGGGGAATAAAGAAAGAAATTGAATTATTTGGACCTAATATAAAGGATAAAAAACTAATCCTGGATTTTCTTGAAGAAATTATCCCGGAAAATATTTATAATATGAATATTAATATAAATAAATTAAAAAAATTTATTTTACATGATAAAAAAATAATATTCAAAAATCAAATTACAATTCCAATAATTAATACTGTGGGAAATGTAGAATTAAAAAAAATAGATATTTTAAATTATTTGTAGTAACAATACTGGAAAGTTTGAGTTAAGAATAAAAATTATAAAAAATTTTAAGGGGGATTTATGATATGATATTAATAGTTAATGGTCCTAACCTTAATATGTTAGGGAAACGCCCGAACAATATATATGGTAGATTCACTTATGAAGATTTAATTGATAAAATAAATCTCTGGTCAAAAAAAAATGGAATAAATATCGAAATTTTTCAATCAAATGTTGAAGGAGATATAATCAACCGTCTTCAAAAAGAGGATTTCAAAGGGTTAATTATCAACGCAGGAGCTTATACACATTATAGTTATGCAATTAGGGATGCTCTGGAAATTTTAAACATACCAAAAATTGAATTGCATATTTCTAATATATATAAAAGAGAAGAATTTAGAAAATACAGTGTAATAGCCCCTGTATGTGATGGACAAATAGCAGGGTTAGGACTCGATGGGTATGTCCTTGCATTGGAATACCTGAAAAATTTATTGTGGAAAGAGGTTGAAAATGGTAAAATTAGAAAAGTTTAGAGAATTAGGATTATCTGAAGGAACATTAAAAGCATTAAAAAAGAAAGGTTTTGAAGAACCTACCCCAATCCAGGAAAAAGTAATACCATTATTATTGAAACAGGATGTTGATATTATTGGCCAGGCACAAACCGGAACTGGAAAAACCGCTGCATTTGGACTGCCTTTAATAGAAAAATTAAAACCATCTAAAAAAGTAAAAACTATAATATTAACTCCAACAAGAGAATTGGCAGTTCAGGTCGCTGAAGAAATTAATTCATTAAAAGGAAATAATAAACTAACTGTATTTCCTATTTATGGTGGTCAATCTATAGAAAATCAAATTAATAGGTTGAGAAAAGGCATTGATATTGTAGTTGGAACTCCTGGAAGGGTTTTGGATCATATTAAAAGAAAAACCCTGGATTTAAGTCATGTGAGGTATTTTATTCTTGATGAAGCTGATGAAATGTTAGATATGGGATTCATAGATGATGTTGAAGAAATTTTATCAAAAGCTCCTGAAAATAGGCAAATATTACTTTTCTCTGCTACAATGCCATCAAGAATTATCTCATTAGCTAAAAGACATATGAAAAATTATAAAATAATATCTGTAAAACCCGAGCAATTAACCACCGAATTAACAGAACAAATATACTTTGAAGTTTCTGAACAGGATAAATTTGAAGCATTATGCAGAATAATTGATATTGAACCAAATTTTTACGGACTGGTTTTTTGTAGAACAAAGGTAGATGTAGATACAGTATCAAATAGACTTATTGACAGAGGATATAACGCCGAAGCATTACACGGTGATCTCTCTCAATATCAAAGAGAGCGCATATTAAAAAAATTTAAATCTAAAAGAGCAAATATTTTGGTTGCAACAGATGTTGCCGCAAGAGGTATAGATATAAATGATTTAACCCATGTTATAAACTACTCATTACCTCAAAATCCAGAATCATATGTTCACAGAATAGGAAGAACTGGAAGAGCTGGAAAAGAGGGAACAGCTATTACATTTGTAACTCCAGAAGAATACAGAAAATTATTATTTATTAAACGTATTTCAAAAAGCAACATTAAAAAGAAACCAATACCAAAAATAAAAGATGTAATTGAAACAAAAAAACTTAGAATTAAAAGTGAAATAAACAGTATCTTAGAGCATAATGCATATAGTAATTACCTGTCTTTATCCAAAGAAATGCTTGAAAATAATAATCCTGAAGAGGTTTTAGCTGCAGTATTAAAATATGCATTTCAGGATGAATTGGATGAAAGAAATTATAGAGAAATAAAAGAAGTATCATCTATTGATAAAAAAGGAAAAACACGATTATTTGTAGCCCTTGGAAGAGACGACGATTTAACTATAGAAAAACTAAAAAATATGATAAAAGAATATACAAATATACAAAATATATATTTAAAAGATGTAAGAATACTTGACAAATTTTCATTTATGACTGTACCTTTTGAAGAAGCAGAGATCATATTACAGGCATTTAAAAAGAAAAAGAGAGGTAGAAAACCTATTATTTCAAAAGCAAAAGAAAAAAAGAGAAAGGCGGAATAATTATGAAAGCGGAAAAAGGTAATACTGTAAAAGTACATTACACAGGAACATTAAATGACGGAAGCGTTTTTGATACATCAAATGGAAGAGAACCTTTAGAATTCACACTGGGAACAGGACAGGTAATACCCGGTTTTGAAGAAGCAATCATAGGTATGGAAATCGGTGAAAAAAAGACTGTAACTATCCCATCAAAAGAAGCATATGGTGATTATTCTGAAGAAAAAGTATTTGAATTACCAAAACAGAGCTTCCCACCAAATATTGATGAAGCATTGGGACAAACTGTACAATTAGGTGACTCTACAGGAAATGTATTTTTAGCAAAAATCCTTGAAGTTACTGATGAAATAGTAAAAATGGATACAAACCATCCACTTGCTGGAAAAGATTTAACATTTGAAATTGAATTAATTGAAATTAATTAAAAACAAACGGGAGGAAAGATAATGAAAAAGGTCGAATTACTTTCCCCTGCTGGTAATATGGAAAAATTAAAAATGGTTTTCCGCTACGGTGCAGATGCTGCATACCTTGGCGGAAAATTTTTCAATTTAAGAGCATTGGCAGGGAATTTTTCAAATGATGAAATTATTGAAGCTGCAAATTATGCACATTCACTTGGAAAAAAAATATATGTTACCCTAAATATAATCGCTCATAACAATGAAATAGAAAAAGTTGCTGATTATGCAAAATTTCTTGAGTCAGTTGGAGTTGATGCTGTTATTGTTGCTGATTTAGGCGTTTTTAAAATTGTAAGAGATAATACAAATTTAGAAATCAACGTAAGTACTCAAGCAAGCAATACAAATTGGATGAGTGTAAAAGTCTGGAAAGAAATGGGAGCAAAAAGAATTATTTTAGCAAGAGAATTATCATTAAAAGAAATTAGAGAAATTAGAGATAAAGTTCCCGATGTGGAATTAGAAGTATTTATCCACGGCGCTATGTGTATGTCTATTTCCGGAAGATGTTTGTTGAGTAACTATTTAACAGGAAGAGATGCGAATCGTGGTGCATGCGCTCAACCATGTAGATGGAAGTATAATTTAGTTGAAGAAACACGTCCAGGTGAATATTATCCAATTTTTGAAGATGAAAGAGGAACCTTTATAATGAATTCCAGAGATCTTTGTACTATAGAATTTATAGACCAGATTTTAGACACAGGTATTGATAGTTTAAAGATTGAAGGTAGAATGAAAGGCATATATTATGGCGCCATAGTAACAAAGGTTTATAGAGAAGCAATTGATTTATACTATTCTGGAAATTATAAATATAAACCAGAATGGATGGAATATCTCAATTCTGTAAGTAATAGAAAATATACAAAAGGATTTTACTTTGGAAATCCAGGTGTAGATGGACAGAATTATGATTCATCATCATACAATAAAACTCATGAAATTGTTGCAAAATCAATTGGAAAAAGTCGCGATGGAAAAAGCATTCTGGAAATAAGAAGTAAAATTTCCACAGGCGAAGAAGTTGAAATTATAAAGCCTACAGGTGATCCTATAAAAATTATAATGCCAGAAATGATAAAAATGAGAAAAGGGCAGGAAGAAAAGATAATAGAAACAGCAAATCCAAATATAATTGTGAAGGTTGACCTTGATTTAGAAGAAATGGATATATTAAGAAAGAAAATATAAAATTAGTTCATTCTGCATTCTAAAATTTTGTAATGAAATGTAAATTATAATAACCCCCGCAAAACGGGGGTTACTTATTAAATAAATGGCAGTTCACTTCATGTTGATTATCAAGTTTTATTGTTTTTGGTTCTTCAACTTTACAAATATCCATAGCATAAGGACATCTCGGATGAAATCTACACCCTTTAGGTGGGTTTACTGCATTTGGCACCTCACCTTTAGGAATTATCTTTTTCTTTTTTAATTTAGGATCAGGTTCTGGAACTGCTGAAATTAAGGCTTTGGTATAAGGATGCGCGGGATTTCTATATATATCCTCAAAAGTTCCAATTTCAACAATTTTTCCAAGATACATTACGGCAATTCTATCACATATATATTTTGTTGTAGCCAAATCATGAGTAATAAATAAATAAGTTAAATTAAATTCTTCCTTTAAATCTATCATTAATTTCAATAACTGAGAACGAACTGATACATCAAGCATAGCAATTGCTTCATCTGCTACAACAAATTCCGGTTTTAAAACAAGAGCTCTTGCTATAACAACTCTTTGCCTTTGCCCGCCGGATAAATCTCTCGGATATCTATTATAATACTCTTCAGCGGGTTTTAAATTCACGCGTTCCATAATTTCATAAACAATTTTTTTCTGTTCTGAATAATTTTTTCCTACTTTGTGTATTTGAAGAGCATGTCGTATAGCTTCTCCTATTTTCATATAAGGGTTTAAAGCCGCCATAGGGTCCTGAAAGATTATCTGAATTTTTCTTCTGAATTTTCTTAATTCTTCATTAGTTAGTGAAGTAATATCAATATCATCTATTTTTATTGTTCCAGATGTTGGTTCCAATAATCTTAAAACCATTCTTCCAGTAGTAGTTTTTCCAGAACCAGATTCTCCAACCAATCCAAGTGTTTCGCCTTTCTTTATTATGAAAGAAATATCATCAACAGCTTTTACGAATTTTTGCTCTTTTCCTGTTAAAAATTCTGAAATACTTCTTTTCAAAGGAAAATATTTTTTTAAATTCTTTACTTCAATTAAAACTTCATTCATATTTTCACCTTCTCATATAACCAACATTTAACTCTTGTTTCATCTACAATAAAATCTGGAGGCACCTGTTCATGACATATATTTTTTGCATATGGACAACGTGATGCAAATCTACATCCTTTGGGTGGTTTAACAAGATTCGGAAGATCCCCAGGTATATATTTTAACTCTCTATCATCTATATTTGTATTTGGTATTGATTTTAATAAAGCTTGAGTATATGGATGTTTTGGCTCATAGTATATTTTTTCAGCAGTTGCTAATTCAACAAGATGACCGGCATACATAACACCAATTCTATCAGCCAATTCTGCAACAACCCCAAGATCATGTGTTATTAAAATCATTGACATTTTATGCTCATCTTTGAGTTTTTTTAATACTTCCATTATTTGTGCCTGAACAATAACATCTAAAGAAGTAGTTGGTTCATCTGCAACAACTATTTCAGGTTTTAAAACCAAAGAAAGTGCAATCATAACTCTTTGTCTCATACCACCAGAAAATTGAAAGGAATATTCATTCATCCTTATAGGATCTATACCAACATCTGATAGAATTTTTGCAGACATATCTAAAGCTTCTTTTTCGGGAATTTCAGAATAATGAGCTTTTATTGTTTCCAGAAATAAATCTTTTACCTTCATAATCGGATTTAGCGAAGTCATAGGATCTTGAAAAATCATCGAAATATGCTTGCCTCTTATTTTTCTCATTTCTTTTTCATTGAAAGTTGCTATATTTTTATTTTTAAATAATATTTCTCCTAAAATCTTTGCATTTTTAGGTAGTATTTTTAACAATGATTTTCCCAGTGTGGATTTTCCACATCCTGATTCACCAACTAACCCTAATGTTTCATTTTCAGACAACGTAATATTCACATTTTGAACTGCACTGACATATCCACGTTTAACTTCATAATTTATATTTAAATCTTTTATTTGCAATATCAACAACATCACCTTCTCTCACGTATGGTAGGATTTAATAGTTCATTAAGTCCTTCACTAAATAATGAAAAACCCAGAACAATTGTTATTATAGCCATACCAGGATATAATATTCCCCACCATGCTCTTGATAAAACAAATCTCTGCCCATTGCTTAAATCATACCCCCAATCAGGAGTAGGCGGAGCTATTCCTAAACCCAGGAAACTCAATCCAGCCTCTGTCATAATTGCATCGGCAAGATTCATAGAAAGAACAACAACCACTGAAGGCAATACATTAGGCAATATATACTTAAATAATATTTCCCAATTTTTTGCTCCTATCGCTCGTGCACCTTCGACATATAGCTCATTTTTTATACTGGATACCTGATTCCTTATAACCCTAAAATAAGTCGGTGTATAAACAACAGCGATTGATAAAGCAATATTAATCATGCCAGGACCCAATACTGCAGCAATAGCTATTGCTAGAATCAATCCCGGAAAAGAATATATTGCATCCATTATCAGCGTTAAAACTCTATCAAAAGGTCCTCCGATATATCCAGATAATAATCCCAGTGGTATTCCAAATAATGATGCAAAACCAACAGAAATAAAAGCTATGGATAAAGCTATTCTGGCGCCATATAATATTCTACTAAATATATCTCTGCCAAGATTATCTGTTCCGAAAATAAATTGGCTGTCAGGGGCACTTAAAGCTCTCCCAACCCTTTGAATTGGATTATATGGAGCTAATTGAGGAGCGAAAATAGCCATTAAAATATAGAATATTAAAATCATAGCGCCAGCAAACGTTATCCATCCAGTCCCCGTTTTAAATAACTCCTTAAAAAAAGAAGATATTTTATGAGAATAAAATTTTTCTTCCATAATATCACCTCAATATCTGACTCTTGGATCAATTAATGCATTTATTATATCAACAACAATACTTATAACAATGACGAAAAACGCAAAAAACACTATAGTTCCCTGAATAGCCGGAAAATCTCTATATCTTATTTTCATAACAAGATAACTTCCAAGCCCAGGCCACGAAAACGTTGTTTCAGTTAAAACAGCACCAGCTAATAAAATAGCCAATTGAAGTCCCATAACAGTTAATATAGGAACCATAGCATTTTTTAATGCATGTTTATATAATATTCTCCTTTGGCTGATTCCTCGTGCCCTTGCGGCCGTAGAAAAATCCTGAGATAACATCAGTATTGTATTATTTCGAACCATTCTCAAAAATATACTCGAAATAACTAATCCCAATGTTATACCAGGCATTAATAAATGCTTTAATACATCAATAAAAGCTTCCCAATTCCCAGTTATCAAAGAATCTAATAGGAAAAATCCCGTTTTAGTATCTAAAGATACTATAGGGGATAATCTTCCAGCAACTGGAAGCCACCTTAAAACCATACCAAAATAATATTGCATCATCAATCCAAACCAGAAAACAGGTATAGCATAAATAAAAACAGCATATACTCTTGCAGTAACATCAATAATTCCATCGCGATGTGCCGCTGCAGTACTTCCCCAAAAAACACCTATTAAGACTGCAACAATGAAAGCAAATAAGGTTAATTCAACGGTTGCAGGAAATCTATCCTTTATTTCATTCCATACCGGTCTTGATGTAAGTGTAGATTTCCCAAGATCTCCTTTTAATAAATTTCCAACATAATCAAAAAATTGAATTATTATAGGTTTATCAAGACCCAATTCATGGCGTTTTTGCTCTATAACTTCCTGTGGAGCTTTACCTCCTAAAATAGCTAATACCGGGTCGCCAGGAATAATTCTTAAAACAAAAAATATTACGATTAATAATATAAACATCATAGGAATAGCCAATAAAATACGTGTAAATATATAATCTTTTAAGGACAAAATTATCACCTCTTTTAAAAACCCCGCCATCTGGCGGGGAATTTATTATTTCTTTTCGATTAGATAATACCTGAAAATTTGTGTTGGTTCTAACAATACACCTTTTATATTCTTTTGTGAAGCAACAACAGCGACTCCCTGCCATAAAGGAATATTCGGAACATCAACAACTAAATGATTTTGAGTTTGAGCATAAAGTTCTGATCTTGCTTCTTGATCAACACATATTCTTGCAGCTTTCATAATTGATTCTGTAACAGGATTTTCATAAAAACTACCCATGGATTTTGCACCATTTATACTCAAAAATGGCCACAAGTAATCATCAGGATCTATATAATCTGGATACCAACCTAATAAAAATAAACCCATTGTTCCATTCAAGAAATAATCCACATATGTAGACCATTCTGCATATTTAATATTTACTTTAATAATACCCGTTTCTTCCAATGATTCTTTCAATACCTGAGCAACATCTGCTTCTGTTGTTCCATAATGTGTAGGAGAATACCATAAATCTATGGTTAAAGGTTTATCTGTCCAATAACCAGCCTGCTGTAATAATCTTTTAGCAGCTCTTAAATTCCTTTCTGGAAATACATCCTTATGACTCCACATCCCCATTGGAACCATTGAATACAAAGGCTGAGCAAGACCAACAAAAACATCATCCACAATTCTCTGTCTATCAACTGCATACATTATAGCTTTTCTGACTAAAGGATTTGAAAAAGGTGCTTGTTTTGTATTTAATACTAAATATCTTATTTGAGGACTACTACCTTTTAAAACATTTATATTAGGATTGTTTTCTAAATCATTAATATCCCTTGGATCAAGGTGTCTAAATGCTATATCAATTTGCCCTGTTTCGAGAGCTAATCTAAGTGTTGCAGCACTTTCATAAAAAGTAATAACTACTTTATCTGTTTTTGGTGCTGGACCAAAATATTTATCATTCTTTTCCAATACAATTCTTACATCTCTAATCCATTCTGTAATTTTATATGGACCAGATGATGAAGGTGCTCCTTCATAAAAAGCATTTTCCGGATATAATTTTGGATTTACAGGCCATGCAACTGTATATCCTAATACAGATACAAAAGCAGAAAATGGATATTTTAATTTTATTTGGAATGTGTAATTATCCACTACTTTTGTACTTTCAACAATATCTGTTAATAAAAATGCCGGGTCTCCATTTAATTTCATAGCCCTATCAATGGAATATTTCATCACTGATGCATCAATAGGTGTTCCATCATCAAATTTAGCGTCTTTTCTAAGATAAAATGTGTAAACTAACCCATCAGGAGAAACTTCCCACTTTTGAGCTAATGATGGAATTAAATTTGATGTGTTAATTTCATAATCAACAAGACCTGATAAAACATTTTGAAGAATGTTGCTTGAAAAATAATCATAACATTTTGCCGGATCAAGAGTTCTAATCTTGTCAGTAGTTCCAACAACTAAAACCTTAGAAGAAAAAGCTAACAGAGATACAATAAGTAGTAATACCAATAAAAACTTCTTCATACTATCCCTCCCTTAAAAAATAATGTAAAAAACAAGAAACTTAAATATTAATTTTTAATAATAAGTATTTTTTTGATAATCATATTATAACATAAAAAACTTATTATTTACAAGTACCTATAAAAAAAATAACCCAAAATATGGGTTATTTTTTTAAATATCCTAAAACAACTTCTCTAAAGTCAGGATTTCTACCAATATTTTCATCAGTTTTCACAAGAATTCCTTCATCCAGCGGTGTAATTATTTCCATTTCTTCTGTCATTTCACTTTGTTTTACAATTTTATGTTCTGATAAAGCTTTTTCTATATTACCTTCAAAAGTTGTTTTTCCTGCATTGATTATTGCAAAATTGGTGGCTATTAACTCGACTTCTTCTATATGATGAGTAGACATTATAACGATATTTTCTTTATTTGACACAAAATCTTTAAGCATTTTAAGGATCTTATCCTTTTTTACAGGATCAATATTCTGTGTAGGTTCATCTAAAATCATAATTTTCGGCCTCGATGAAAACATTAGAATTATATAAAAAAGCGTTTTCATACCAGAAGAAAATGCATGTACAGGTTTATTTATTGGCAATTTAAATTCCATCATTAATTCTTTATATTTTTTATCATTCCAATTAGGGTATAAAATTTTCCATAATTCAGCATAATCATATGGATATAATCCTTTAAAAGTTACTTTATCCTCCAATAAAACCGAAATATTTCTCTTTCTGAATTTATTCAATTTTTTTCCGAAAATAAGAATTTCACCATCATCAGGCTTTAAATCTCCATATATACATTTTAAAGTTGTTGTTTTCCCAGCACCGTTCGGTCCAACCAACACGTATATATCTCCTGGATTTATTGTAAGATTCACATCAATTAAAGCTGGTTTTGGCCCATATGATTTTTCCAGATTTATAACTTCTATCATAATTTCACCTCAATGATTTTATTATAATCCACGATATTATAATTAAAATAAATACTAAACTTATTATGGTAAATAATTTATTTTTATTTTTTGTGTAATTAGAAGAATCCGAAAAATGGAAAATAATCATCGTAGAAAAAAACAAAAAAGTAGATAATATATTTATAAACACATTTTTTTGTATTACAAGACTATAATCTTTTATTAAATTATTAGATTTTAAAAACAAATCAATCAACCATACAAAAATTGGAATATAAATACCACCTAATCCTTTTATTGAAGATAAAATACTCAAACTATAAAAAAAAGCAAAAAAAAGTAGCGAACTAAAAAGACCATAAAAATCAGAATTATTTGTTATACCATAATAAATACTTTTTGAAAACAATAAAAAACTTGCTCCAAATATATAATATGACAAATATAAATCAGCTCTTGATACAGGAAGAGTTGACATAAGAGAAAAATTTTTATTTTCAAGTTCTTTTGTAAATAAAGTTGATGCAAATAGTACTGCAAATAAATTTCCTAGATCTCCCGGAAGAAAGAGCAAAATCGAAATAAAAATCAAATAAAACGATTTTTGCCTTAATTCCTTTTCAAAAACAAATTTTAAAGTTTTTAGCATTAATACCCCTCCGATTCAATTATTTTATAGTTAGAACAAATTCAAAGGACGGCATATAATTAATTACAACAAGTATAAAAACTACAAAAAATAAAATCAAATATAACCATTTTCCTTTTTCAAATATCATAGAAAAAACTATTGCTGCTAAAGCTTCTAATACAATAGGAAGAACTGGAATTGAAGAAAAAAATACCCCTAATAAAGAAATCATTATAGCAATAAAAAAAATTAATATTTTCATAAACAAACCTCCTATTTATTTTTGTATATTAAAAACTTCCTGTAGCTTTAATAAGGCAAAAAGTTTTTGAATTTTTTCATCCATATTAATCAATATCAATTCTTTTCCTTTTTCATTTAACTTCTTTTGAAAAGAAATTAGTTGACCAATTCCAGTACTATCTATTGCTGTGAGTCCGGAAAAATCCATTATAATAGTTGTTATATCTTTTTTTCTAATAAATTCAGAAATTTCATTATTAAAATCATGAACATCATAAAGAGTAAATTCTCCTATTAAGCTAATAGTATAAATTTTGTTTCTCTGTTTTTTTAATATTTTCACATTATCCCTCATTTCTCTTTTTTATAATATTATATCATAAAACAAAAATATTAGAACGTCTAAACAAATTCACTCAGACAGCGATTATCCTTAAAATTATTCATTTTCAGCCATCACTCAAACAATAACATCGTGTATTGTTTCGCCGGCATTACATCCATATAATTTTGACGGCTTTCATTCACACTTAGATTTTTTATAAAATCAAAAATATTTAAACCAATACCCGCGGTAGCGTGTACGGACAATCTTCGAGTCTTCGTTTCATTTGAGACTTTTTAGAGAACCTATATTATATCATATCATAAAATAAAAATATAATAGCCGCAAGGCTATTATATTTTTATTCTCTTGAAAAGTTTTTTAGCATTTTCTATAAATATTTCCGATAATTCTTCAGGATTAATATTTTTTATCTCAGCTATTTTTGTTATTATATATTTTGTATAAATAGGATTATTTTTCTTACCTCTAAAAGGGACAGGAGTTAAAAAAGGAGAATCTGTTTCTGGCAATATATATTCAACAGGAGTATTTTTTACAACCTCAACTAATTTATAATTGTTTTTAAATGTAATTGGGCCATCTATTCCAATATAAAAACCTAAATCTAAAAATTTCTTTGCTGTTTTCCAATCAGATGAAAAACAATGAACAACACCTAAATCTTCATTAACTCCTTCATTTACTATTAAATTAAATGCATCATCGTATGCATCCCTGATATGTAAAATCACAGGCAATTTATTTTCTTTAGCCAGATTAAATTGATTTACAAATGAATAATATTGTTCGTTTTTTGTAGTATATTCTCTATAATAATCCAGTCCTATTTCACCTATAGCAACAACTTTTTCATTTTTCGCTAATATATTAATTGTATCAAAATCTTTATTTGATAATTTTTTTGATTCATTGGGATGTATTCCTACAGCACAATATATATTTTTATGATTATCAGCTAATTCTAAAGATTTAAATGAGTTTTCAATATCTATACCAACTTCAATAACAAAATTCACATTATTTTCCTTAAATGATTTTATTATATCTTCTTTATTTTCTATAAGATTCAAATGGCAATGGGTATCTATTAATCTCACTTATTACTCTCCTCCACTTTTTGGTATTACACAAATAAACTGACTTTCACCATCATTTATATTTTTAAACTGATGTTCTACATTCGGCGGAACAAATACAAAATCCCCTTCTTCTGCAACAACGTATTTTTCACCATCAAATACTTCCAATTTCCCTTTTAAAACAAAAACTTCATGTTCCCAATTATGTGAATGCCTTGGGGAATATCCATCTTTTTCCAGAGCAAACAATCTCATCACAAAATTTGGAGCTCCTAATTTATTTCCTATTAATACTCTTTTATGAGCCTTTTTTACTTTTATACCATCGTCATATGTAATTGGTTCAATATCCATAGCTTTTCCTATATATGCCTTTTTCATATTTTCCCTCCTTAATTAGTGAATATTTCTTGTCTAATTTTAATGTGATTTTTTGATACTTGTTTTTGAAGATACAGCTTGTTTTTTTAAATAAAAGTATAAAAATACTCCAAATATTATAAATAAAATGCTTATTAATACTGCAACTTTCATTCCTAAAAACATTAGTGAATCTGTTCTTAAAATCTCTATAAATGCTCTTCCTAAAGAATATAAAATTAAATACAACGATATTATTTCTCCATCAAATTTCTTTTTGTTTCTTGCATAATAAAATAAAAATAAAAATATTACCAGATCCCATATAGATTCATACAAAAACGTCGGATGAAAATATTTAAAATTTTCATATCCAGGCATTCTGAATGAATATGGTATATACATTTTCCAGGGCAAGTCGGTAGGACTACCATATGCTTCATAATTGAAAAAGTTGCCCCATCGACCAATTGCCTGCCCTAACGGAAGAACATGAGCCATTAAATCAAGCCCTTTTAAAAAATTAAAGGTAAGGTTTTTTTTCATCTTAGTATATAAAAATACAGAAAGTAACGCTCCCAAAATACCTCCATGAATCGCCAAGCCACCATGCCATGTTTTAAATATTTCTGAAAAAGGTAACTTTGAATATATATCCCAATTAAATATAACGTAATATAATCTAGCACCGATAATAGCAAAAATAAGACCGATTATAATAGCATTAAATAAATCATTTTCAGAAATATTCCATTTTTTTGCAGTATCATTCGCTAAAAAAATGCTCAAAAATACTCCTGTAGCTATCAATAAACCATACCATCTAATTTGAAAAGGTCCAATTGATATTAATACTGGATTTAAAATTAAATTTCCAGAAAACACTTTTGGCAATAAAAATATTAATAAAATAAACATAATAGGGATGGAAATTAGTAGTGTAATTTTAAATAATTTATCCTGCATACTAGACCCCCTTGAAATTTTTTTTGAAAAATGGTATAATACTTTATTGTGAATGCGGGTGTAGCTCAGTTGGTAGAGCATCAGCTTCCCAAGCTGAGGGTCGCGGGTTCGAGTCCCGTCGCCCGCTCCATCATTCTATCATTAAAGAATCTCTGTTTTTCTCCGCAAAAATTTCTTTGAAAATATTGTGCAAATCTCCTTTTGAAAATAATCCTCCTTTCTTTTTAACTTCCTCGTCTATTTTATCTAAACTTCCTAAACCTTTAATATTAGATACAATTATGCTTCCTTCAGGTTCAGACATTATTTTATTATATTTAGTGATAACATCAATATTTGGTTTAATTGTTTCAATTTCATCCAGGCTTGTCATTTTTTCTTTTTGAATAAATGATTCGATATTTTCATCCTCTACATTGTTTTCAATTTCAATATTATCATTAACCTCTTTTATCTCTTCATTTTCTATCTCCTCAGAAATTGTTTCGTCCTTAGTATTTTCAGATTCGTTCATTTCACCTTTAACAGTTTTATGAACTTCTTCCTCTTCCAATACATCTTCTATATCTATATTAATATCTTCAGTTGAAGCTTCATCTAACAATTCATCAACATTTATTTCTTCGAGATTTGTTTCAATTGCTTGTAAAGTTTCTCTTTGGTTAATTTGTTCAAAATTCTCATTATTTTCATCATCTTCAATATCCATTTTCTTTTTCATTTTTTCATATTCATCCCATAACTCTTCTAATTCGTCAATTTTTACTTCCAATATTTCTTCTACCGGAATAGAAGGTTCTTCTTCACTGGGTTCTTCAATTCTAACAATATCATCAATATTTCCTTTTATAGGTTGACTTGTAACAAATGAATATTTTCTAAAAACAAAAAAGTAAATCAAAAATCCCATTATTATCACAATTAGCAATATAACAAAAGCTACAATAATGTAATAAATAACTCCTATTTTTAAATTATTATTAGACGTTGATTCTGTCGATTGTACAGTAGAATCTAATTTCAAAGATTTAAAATGCAAATCTTCACGAATATTTCCAGCCTCAATACTTTTTAATGCAAGAGAAACCTTTGGATCGTCAGTATAATACTTTAAATATTTCTTTGCTTCGTCATATTTTCTTAAATAAAATTTTGTCCACCCTAACATATATCTTATATCAGGATACTTTATTTCTATTTCAGCAGAAAATTTTAATGCTGTTTCAAAAAAAAGCTCTGCGCTTTTATAATTTCCAGTTTGAAAAGCGCTTTTACCATTAAAATAATATACTTCAGCTTTATCTAAAAAGGTTTGAGAAAAACTTATTAATGTTGTAAATAAAAACAGAATGAAAAAAAGCTTTTTTAGTAATCTGTTATCCATAATTCAAATCCCCTATCTTTTTTTATCAAAAGTAAAAAAGAATCTTTTTTATAAGTAGCTACATCTATTATATTATAATCTGAAATTGATTGGTATTTTCCAGGAAAAATTTTATTTTCCAAATCAATATACGTCACATAATTTCTGTCAAAAACCCATAATCTATTATTATTTTCAATCAATTTGAATTTGCCAACATCAGTATTACCAAGTATTTGAACTTTATGATTCTTTGTATTATAAACTATTAATTTATAATCAGAAGTTAATAAATATATATAATATGATTGGGAATAATAATCTGTAAAATAACCAAAATCGGTATTTATTATATTTTTAATTCCATTTTTGGTTATAACTGTTTCCCATTTGTCTTTTGTCCTTTTTAATATTTTATCTCCCAATACCAAGTAAAAATTATTATTTAAAACTTTTAAAGAATTAAATATCACTTTATCAGCTATAAGATTATTATTTTCATAAATTTTGGCTAATCCATTACTATAATCAACATATATATATTTTCTTATCTCTGGTAAATAAAAAACATTATCATGTATATTAAAATCAATATTTCTTATCTTTATAAATTCATAAGAACTATTATCAATAGCATATATTCCATCATTAGTCGTTATATACAATCTATTTTTATACTCAAGACTTCCGAGAACATTTTTATTTAAAATATTATTTCCATCAGTATCAAATACACCTTTATTTGATGCTATCAATATATTTCCATTCAAATTGTATATTTTACCATATATTATATTTTCCAAATATAATAATTGTTCTGAAAAATTCAACAGTTTAATATTTTCATAATTTTGAGGTTTTTCAAAGATTTTAGAAATTTCTTCTTTTTTTAATTTTTCTTTCACTTTTGTTTCTTCAATTGCTTTTTTGGTTTCAGGAAAACTGTCATCCTTTATTTCTGGAACAGCTACTTTTTGTATTCCAAGCGATAAATTTTTTTGTAATATTTTCAGAACATCATTATCAGAAAATAGTTTGTTATATGGTATTTCAAATGTATAAAATTTAGCTCCATCCAATTTAGCACTTTCAATAGTCACAAGACCATCACCATAACCATTTATGAATTCTGGATAAAACGTTGCTAATTTTGTATTTTTTATATGAATATTTATATCAGGAATGGTTCCAGTATAAATATAATATTTTATATCCTTTCTTCTGGGTAAAGTATTTATTTTTTTTATAAAATCAGAGTCTGGCAAAAGTTCTTTGTAATACGCAGAAATAAGATCCATTTTAGAAGAAATATTCAAAAATAAAGAATTATATTCTTCTTTATTTAATCCATAAGTCAACTCTATAATTTCTGGACTTTTTTTATAAATTATATTAAAATAAATGGGATTTACTGTATTTATTCCCTTATTTGGCGGTGAGAACATACTAATAGTTCTAACATTTTTTATTTCAGGATGTTTTTCTAAAGCATAACGCACAATCAAACTTCCTATCCCCTGTGTAATTATGTCAAATTGTTTATTTTGTTTTGTTTTTAACTCAAGTGCAAATCTTTCTGCTTCAAATTCAAGATAACTATTTGAACCAGTTCTGATAAAATAACCAAAAAAAGCGTCCATATAACTCTTAGGTTTTGTTTCCAATAATGGATATTTATAATACCATATAGTTCTGTTAGGAAAATACAAACTCCAGACATTTTCACCATATATATTATTTATAGACTGTGTATTTGGTACGAACCCCAAAAAATTGTTATCTACACCTGGCACCAATAAAAGATCAGGCTCTAGAGATGGCGGTTTTTCAATTAAAGTTTTTAAACCAAAGGAAACTTCTTTTGGTGCAGGATCAACATACAATCCGAATTTAGAAAAATGGAATGTATTAGCCTGAACCACATATGTACCCAATGATTCATCTTTAAAAATTTCACAACCAGATAATTTTTTTATAATAGGAGGATCGTCATCCGATGCATACATTATAGAAAAATTATTGAATGAATCACCATAATAAAGATCCATGGGAATACGATATTTTATTTTTATTGGTTTTAATGAAGATTCTTCTTTATTATCATCAGGAATTATTGTATAAATAGGTCCATAAAAATTGCCCATAGTTTTTAGATTTTGATATTCAGCAGAATTTTCTTTTAAAGGTCTTATTGTAAATGTTTTTTTATATTGAAAAGCATCTGGTGGAACATATAAAAATAAATTTGATATGGAAGCTGATTTTGCATTTCTTTCTATTTTTAATTTCCTTGTAGCAAAACGTGGTATTATTAAAAAAGAACCTATAAATATTAAAATAATAAGCAAAAAACCTCCAAGCATTTTTATCTTTTTTTTTCTTTCAAGATGCTTGAAGTTTTTAATGTTATATAACAGATTATTTATCAACTTTTTAAAGTTAATATTTTTTAATCCACCAAAAATCTTTCTAAAGTCTATTTTTCTTTTTTTCTCGATTTTTTCTTTTTTTTCTTTTTTCTTTTTTGCCATATCTATTTCCTTTCAATAATAGATTTTATTTCTTCTAAATATTCGATGAATTTGAAAATTTTTAATTCTGAAAGTATAGACAATGTTTCTTTAAATAAACTATCAGCATATTTTTTTGCTTCCATAACAGAAAAAATATTTAAAAAGGTAATTTTATTTATATCATTATTCAAGTTCTTGCCAACTTCTTCAAAATTTCCAAATTTATCCTTTATATCATCATATATTTGAAAAGATACCCCAAAATTTTCTCCAGCAATTTTTAATAACTTAAAATCATCATTTTTATTGAGTATCAGTGGAATACACGCAAAAGAAAATTCAAATAAAGAAGAAGTTTTTTTTACATACATTTTTTTTATATCATCTTTTGAAGGATTAAGCAACTTTTTCTCAAAGGCCACATCTAATGCTTCACCTTCAATAAGATTTAACAGTGTTTCTGAAAAAAAACTATTTAATAAATAAGACTCATTAATATCAAAATCAGAAAATAATTTAAATGGTAAAATAAAACCAAGATCTCCTGTCAAAATAGCTTGCCATTCACTAAATTTTTTATGATTTGTTTTATTTCCACGACGATATTCGCTATTATCTATTGCAGGTAAATCATCATGGATTAATGAAGCTGTATGAATAATTTCAATTATAAAACCTATTTTTAGAAGTTTTTCTTCATCCACATTATAATATCGACCAATATTGTAAATTATCCATGGACGTAATCTTTTCCCACCAGAAAAGAAAGAATATTCAAGAGGTTTTTTTATTATATCGTCTATATCTAAAAATATAAAAAATCGTTTTGATTTTCTATCAAAAAATTCCTTAAAATCATTTATTTTCATTATCTTCATTCCCTTCATCGAAAAAATGTTTCTTTATTGTATCAATGTCAAAATTTTCAAGAAAATCTTTGAATTCTTTTCTTTTGATTTCAGAATCTTCATTATATTGATCATCAATTGGTATAAAAGAAAGATCTATTCCATTATCCATAACAACTTTATCTCTTACATATATTGGAATTTGATTTTTTACAGCTAAAATTATAGCATCAGATGGTCTTGAATCAAAAGTAATAATATCTTCATCTTTTTCTAAATAAATTGTTGAATAATAGATATCATTTTTCATATCAGTTATTTCAATTTTTTTTAAAAAATAATTTTCTTTTTCTAAAATATTTAATAGAAGATCATGTGTTAACGGCCTTGGAGTTTCCTGATTATTTATAGCCAATGCCAGATAAGTCGCTTCACAGGCTCCGATCCAGATAGGAATACCTATGTGCGTATGTTCTATTCTTAAAAACACAACTGGAGAATTTGAAACCTTATCCAACCCCATAGTTATAACGTCCACTTTCTTAAACATAAAACCACTTCCTTTAAACAGAAAAAAATAATTTAATTTACTTCTTTTGATAACAATTGATATATATAATCTCTCAAAGACTCTTCATTTTCAAAATTTTTTGGATTAATCGGTTCAAAGATCCTCACTTTTATCTCATGTGGAGTTAGAAAATAGTCTCCTTTTTTTATTATTTGATATGTCCCATCAATAGATACTGGAATAATTTTAATTCCATATCGATATGGTATCATTAAAGATCCTTTCTTAAATGGTTTGACTTTTCCATCTAAGGTTCGCGTGCCTTCTGGAAAAAGCGCTAATTTATTTCCATTATTCAATTTTTTCTTTAATTCTCTAAGTGCTTTTGCAGCTTGAGATGGATTTTTCCTATCAATAAAAACTGATCCTAAAGCTTTTATATAAGATGAAATTATAGGTGCTTTCTCCAGTTCTTTTTTTGCAATAAATCCTACTGGATGCACATAGCCAATAATCAAAGGTATATCAAGCAGACTTTGATGATTGGCCACAATAATATAAGGTTCATCTTCTAACTTGTTTAAATCATAATCACTTTTTACAATAACACTTATTCCCATTAATTTAAAGGATCTCTCACCAAATTTCGAAACTACCTTTCTTAAAAAAACATCAGCTTTTTTTTCACCTGATATTATTTTAACTATTTTCGAAATTAATAAGACTAATGATCCATATATAACAACATATCCAAAAAAACCTATATAAAACCATATGGTTAATATTATCTGTTTTAATAATAATACAAATTTACTCATTATTTAATCCCTCTTTTTCTGAAAAAACATAATTATCAATAATACTACCATTTTTTATAATATAAACAAGACTATTATTTAATGCATTCAACTCTAAAGTTTTTATATCTTCAATTTTATTTTCCATTAACTTTATTTTATCCACAAATGATTTGGTTGCAGGACTCTTAGGTAAAAACGCAACACAACTATCTTTATAAGGAAGAATTGAAATATCATAAGTGCCTATTTCTTTAGACTTTCTAACAATATCAAGTTTTTCATATCCTATTAACGGCCTCAAAATCAGCATATCTGTAGCTTCAGATATAGTAATCATATTTTCCAGTGTTTGCGACGCTACCTGTCCTAAATTTTCACCTGTGATCAATGCAGCACTTCCCGTATGCCATGCAAGTTTTGAAGCTATTCTCAACATAGATCTTCTTTGCATTATCAAAGAATAACTATCTTTTTTCAATTTTTTTATAGCCATTTGTACTTCAGTAAACGGTATTATATAATGATAAAAATTAAATGGATAGAATTCACTTAATTTTTTACTTAACTCTAATAATTTAAAAATTGTTTTTTCCCCATTACTTGGTGGACTATAAAATGATATAGCATTTAATTTTAATCCTCTCTTCATCATAGTCCATGCAGCAACAGGACTATCAATTCCACCAGATAACATAATACTTGCTTTTCCACCTGCACCAACTGGATATCCGGCAAAACATTCGATATTTTCAAAATATACAAACGAAAGTTCCTGCCTTATTTCAACTTTAATTAAATATTCAGGTTTATGAACATCAACTGTTAGCTTATTAAACTCATTAAGTATATCTTCTCCTAATTTTTTATTTAAATCAAAACTTCTAATAGGAAAAGACTTATCGGTTCGTCTTGCATCTATTTTAAATGTTCCACTTTCCACATGATTCTCTTTTAATAACCATATAATTTTATTTTTGATATCATTATAGTCCTTTTCGACCTCAATAGCAGGCGAAATGGATTTAATTCCGAATACCTTTTTTAAAGAATATAGCATTTTTTTGTCTATTTTTATATTATCTTTTGGGAATACTATAATTCGGCCATAAATTTTTTTTACTTTTACGCTATGATTTAACTGAAGAACGATATTGTTCATTAATTTACTTTCAAATATCTTTCTATTTTTCCCTTTGGTACCTATTTCACTGTATTTTATAACAACAAAATCATACATATTTCTTCCTCCTCTATTATACTATAATTTTCATTATATAAAAAATTATTACATTTTAACAAAAAATCTTATATCCTTAATTGTTCAAATCCCTGACCAAAAACACCTGCAGCAGAAGACATTGAAATAAATGCATTTTTATCATATTTTTTTATAATTTTTAATACTATAGGTAATTCTTTTCTTTTTATTATAGTCAATATAATATTCTTATTTTCCTTTGTATACCAACCTGTTCCCTGGATTACGGTAACTCCCCTTCCAAGAGTTTCTGTGATTTCATCTGCTATATAGCCATAAAATTCTGAAAAAATAAACAATTGAACAGAAGACTTTTTTCCTTCTAATACAAGATCAGTAGCATAACCTGCTATTGCCATAGTTACATAACCATAAATGATTTTTTCAAAAGAACCAAAAATAAAAATAGAGCTTCCAATAATTATTATATCAAATAAAAACATAGTTCTTCCAGGGCTGATATTTCTAAATTTGTTAATAATCATAACTATTATTTCTGTTCCACCTGTGGTTCCACCAGCAAGAAATACTATGCCTACTCCACTACCCAATAATATTCCACCAATTACAGTAGATAAAAATTGATCGTATATAATTGGAGAATGGAAATAATTTTGTAAAATTGTAATAAATAGTGATGAACTTAAAATTCCATATGTTGTTTTAAATCCAAATGATTTACCAATAATTTTCATTGCAATATAAAGAAGAACAATATTCATTAATAAATAACTAATGCCAACCGGGATACCTGTAATATAGTATATCATAGTACCGACTCCACTTAAACCCCCACCAACAATTTTCCAGGGTATTAAAAACAAAGTCCATCCTATTGCATTAATAAATGTGCCAATTGTAATAAGTAAAAGTTCTTTTATCATTTCTATTTTCAATTCGGTTGCCTCCTTCAAATAAAATCCACCTAATTATATCAAAATAATTTTAATTTATTGGTATTATTGTTAAAAATTTAAGATTTTTATAGTATAATATTCTTATGAATGAAAATTTTATTCTTGATATGCCATTGGGAAAATTAGCTAAAAAACTGAGAATTTTAGGATTTAATACAATATATTATAATAATATTACATATGATGAACTGGAAAAAATAGTTTCCAAAAATAGTAATTATATAGTTTTAACTAAAAGCACGAAATTTTATGAATCATTATACAATAAATATAATATCTTATTCATAAAATCTGAGAATTGGAAATCACAATTAAGATTTTTAGTAATGAAACTAAAGCTAAAAATAAATATTTCAAAAATGTTTTCAAGATGTATAATTTGTAATTCTAAACTTATTCAAGTGGAAAAAGAAAACTACAGAGAATTTATTCCAGATTATGTATATTTAACCATAAATAATTTTAAATACTGCAAACATTGTAAAAAAGTATATTGGAGAGGAACACATGTTGAGAATATGATAAAAGATTTATTTAAAATACTTAAATAATGTAATATTTGGAGAGTGATTAAATGATAAATGAATTATTAAAAAATTTTTCAAATGAAAATCCTTCAAATTTATTAAAAGCCGTATTGAATGATACAGCAAAAACTTTATCTCAAAAATTTAAAACAGATATTTATATATTTATTCATGAACCTCCAAGGAATTTAATCAAATTATTTGGAGTTTCAAAAAATTGTGACGTTGTTGAAAAATTTAAAATTTATTTTTCAGATAATAAAGGATTATATGAAAACTTACTTAACAAAAAAATTGCTACAATTACAATAGAAAAATTTGAAGAATTACAATGTCTAAATATAGAAAGTTTATATCTAATTCCCATTGTTTTGAATAATTCTTTAATAGGTGTGTTTGCTGTGTCAAAAGAATTAAATGAAAGTGAAATAAAAAAATTCTATGATGAAACAGAAAGTTATGGTATTATTTTGAAATTAACCATGGAATTCCTTGTTTTAGAAGAGACTAGAAATAGATTAGAATATATAGAAGAAATTACAGACCTATTTGAAAACATATTAGATGAAAACAAATTAGTAAAAAAAATTTCAGATACAATAAAAAATATGCTACATGCACAAGGGGTATTGTTCTGGAAAACTGAAGGAAACAAATTAATTTTAAAAGAATTTTCAGGCTTTTCTGATGGTGACATAACAAAAAATATATTGGATGATTTTCATTCACTTGAGGGGTTATGCAAAAAAAACAGAAATCCTTTTCTGGTTGTGGGAAAAAGTAGATTTGAAAATTTTGACATCCCTTTAAAAACAGAAGTGTTATCCGCATTATATGCTCCAATAATAATAGATAATATAGATTATGGTGTAATTAGCGTTTATAATAGAGAGGAAGGATTTGGGTTTAGACCGTATAAACATTTTGATACCTTTGATTTATCATCATTAAGAAATATTACCAGAAGACTTGGATTGGCTCTCAGTAGAATATATTTGTATGATAAATTAAAGGATGAAATAGAAAAATTAATTACTTTGAAAAAAAATCACGAAAATTTAATTAAAGTACAGAGAGAACACCTTGATAAATTGAATTCATTGCATAAAATAAGTCAGGCAGTTAGATCCACATTTGATAAAAATAATGCAATTAAAATAATGTTAATGGGGCTTACAAGCGTTAGAGGATTGAAATTTAACAGAGCGTTATATTTGGAAAGAGATAGATTAAAAGGTGTTCTGGTTCCGAAAATATGGGTTGGTCCATCTGATGATGAGGATGTTAATGCAATATGGAAAGAAGCTAATAAAAGAGCTTTGAAATATGGAGATATTGTTCAGTATTTAAGAGAAGAAGCTATACAATTACCCTCTAATAACAAACTGACACAAACTGTTAAAAATAAACTTATAGTTTATAAAGGTCAGACTATTTTGGAAAGAGCCGTTACAAAAAAACACATAATACATGTTGTTCCTCAAATGATAAAACTAAAAAATGATGAATTACGATATTTACATGAAATTATAAAATATGAAGAATTTGTAATAATCCCCATCACCGGAAAATGGGAAACAAAGGGAATAGTAATTGCTGATAATAAATTTACAGGAAAAGAAATAACAGCAGTCGATATTGAGATATTGAGATTATTTCAGGATAGTATAGGATTATCTATTGAAACTATTGAAAATTATGGTGAATTAAAAGAGAAAACAAAATCTCTTGAAGAGCAAAAAAATTTAATAGATTTTTATAGAAGATTTAATGAAAACATTTTACAAAATCTAGCTCTTGCAGTTATAGTAATAGATAGAAAAGGAAAAATATTAGAGTGGAATAAAAAAGCAGAATTATTTTTTGACAAAACTAGAGAACAAATCGTTGGAGAAAGCACTGAAATATTAAAAGAAAAACTTGGCGTAGATGTTATAAATTCTATTGAAAGTGTATTTTTTACACGTGAAGAGATGAAAATGCCAAAATATATTATTAATCACGGTAATAACGAAAGAGTATTTGATATTCAATTAGCACCATTATGGAATAGAGATCTTGATGTAATAGAAGGAGTCATCGTTACATTTGATGATGTAACTGAAAATTATAAAATGGAAAGAGAAATTGCAAAAAGAGAGAAATTAGCTGCAATAGGTGAAATGACTGCACGTGTTGCTCACGAAATAAAAAATCCACTTACTATAATAGGCGGTTTTGTCAACAGAATGATGAAAAAATTGGACCAACCTGAAAAAATAAAACAATATTCACAAATTATTATGGACGAATTATCGCATTTAGAAAGTATTGTTTCAGAAATTTTAGAATTTAGCAGAGGAAGTAAAATACCTACATTTGAAATAGTAAATATAAATAAAATGATAGATGATATATTGATTATGTATCAAGATTTTTTTTACCAAAAAAATTTAGAGTTGCAATTTGAAAAAATGTTTGATAAAATAGAGGTAAAATGTGATAGAAGCCGAATTAAACAGGTATTAATAAATTTAATTAAAAATGCTATTGAAGCTACAAATGAAAAAAATTATATACATATTAAAACCGGTATAGAAAATGATTTTGTTTTTTTTCAAATTGAAAACAATGGTTCTCCAATTCCACAAGATGAGCAAAATAAAATTTTTTCACCTTTTTTTACAACCAAAGTACAGGGAACAGGCTTGGGATTACCTATTTGTAAAAAAATAATAGAAGAAGAACATAAAGGTAAACTTTATTTAGTAAAATCAGATGAACAATCAACCATTTTCCGTTTTGAATTACCGTTAAATTAATTTTTGGGAGGGGTTATATATGGCAAGAATATTGATTGTCGATGATGAAGATAATATTAGGCTACTTTTAAAGGAAGAACTAGAGGATATGGGTTATGAAGTAACCGATGCCAATTGTGCTAAAAAAGCATTGGAAATATTATCTAAAGATCAGAATTTTGACATTATTTCGCTTGATATAGAAATGCCTGAAATGAATGGATTAGAATTAGCTGCAGAAATAAGAAAAAAGTATCCCGATAAAAAAATAGTATTAATGACAGCATATAGTCATTATAAAAGCGATATGGCATCGTGGGCCGCAGATGCTTATGTGGTAAAATCATTGGATTTAACAGAATTCAAAGACACAATAAATAGACTTTTACAATTATAGTGGAGGTGCTTTACATTGGATTATAAAGATACATTAAATTTGCCAAAAACGAGTTTTAAAATGAAAGCGAATTTAAAAACAAAAGAACCGGAAACACTTAAAAAATGGGAAAAAATGAATCTTGAACACTATATTAGAAAAGAAAGAGAAAATGCTCCTACATATATTTTGCATGATGGTCCTCCATATGCGAATGGCCATATTCATATTGGGCACGCTTTAAATAAGGTTTTAAAAGATATTATAATAAAGTATAAAACTATGAAAGGATATAATGCACCATATGTTCCAGGATGGGATACACATGGATTGCCAATAGAACATAAAGTTACAACCGATTTAGGTGAAAAAGCAAAAACAATGTCAAAACTCGAAATAAGGAAATTATGTGAAGATTATGCTTTAAATTTTGTAAATATACAAAAGGAAGAATTTAAAAGACTTGGTATAAGAGGAGATTGGGAAAACCCTTATGTTACATTAAAACCTGAATATGAAGCAAAAGTTTTGGAAATCCTCAAAAAAATGGTAGAAGACGGTAATGTTTTTAGAAATAAAAAACCTATATATTGGTGCCCGAGTTGTGAAACAGCATTAGCTGAAGCTGAAATAGAATATCATGATCACACATCACACTCTATATATGTTAAATTCGAGTTAGAAGATGAACCAAATACATATGTTGTTATATGGACAACAACTCCATGGACATTGCCTGCAAATGTAGCAATAGCATTGCATCCAGATTTTGATTATGTAAAAGTACAGGTAGGAAATGAAAAATGGATTTTAGCAAAAGGTCTTATGGAAAATCTACTGAATATTGCAGGTGTTAAAGATTATGAAATCTTAGAGGAATTTAAAGGAAAAGATTTAGAATACAAAAAAGCGAAACATCCATTCATGAATAGAGAATCACTAATAGTATTAGCTGATTACGTAACACTTGAAGATGGTACTGGTTGTGTTCATACTGCCCCAGGTCATGGTGCAGAAGACTATCAAACAGGGTTAAAATATAAATTACCTGTATTGTCTCCTGTAAATCACAAAGGAATATTTACAGATGAAGCAGGAAAATATAAAGGATTACATATATGGAAAGCAAATAAAATTATAATAAATGATTTAAGGGAATCCGGACATCTAATAGCTCAAACAGACATAAGGCATTCTTATCCTCATTGCTGGAGATGTAAAAATCCAGTTATATTTAGGGCAACAGAGCAATGGTTTATTTCTGTTGATAAAAATAATTTGAGAGAAAAAGCTTTAGATGAAATTAAAAAAGTCAAATGGATTCCTGACTGGGGTGAAAATAGAATAACAGCAATGGTACAGGACAGACCAGATTGGTGTATCTCAAGGCAAAGAGCCTGGGGAATTCCTATCCCTGCATTATACTGTGAGGATTGTGGTGAAACCTATATAGATCCTATTGTTATGGATAAAGTTATTGAAATAGTTGAAAAAGAGGGTACAAATACTTGGTATGAAAGAAATGTCAAAGACTTTTTGCCAGAAGGTTATAAATGTAAAAAATGTGGTGGAACTCACTTTAAAAAAGAAGAAGATATTCTGGATGTATGGATAGATTCAGGTTCCTCGTGGGATGCTGTTGTTAATGTACGAAAGGATTTAAATAAATATCCTGTAGATTTATATTTAGAAGGCACAGATCAACACAGAGGTTGGTTCCAGAGTTCCTTATTTTTATCTGTTGCTAAAAACGGAATAGCACCATATGAAACAGTATTAACACATGGATTTATTAAAGATAAAGATGGAAGGAAAATGTCTAAATCATTAGGAAATGTAATAAGCCCATTTGACGTAATTGAAAAATATGGCGCTGATATATTAAGATTATGGGTTGCTTCAAGTGATTATAGAGGAGATATAAGGGTATCATTTGATATATTAAAACAACAAACCGAAGTATATAGAAAATATAGAAATACTATAAGATTCTTATTAGGAAATACATCGGATTTTGATCCACAAAGCGATTCTGTTCCATATGAAAAAATGGAAGAACTTGATAAATGGGCTATGATGAAGATTCACCAACTTATTGAAAAAGTTACAGAAGCTTATGAAAATTATGAATTCTTCAGGGTACATCATTTGATTAATAAATTCTGTACAGTTGAGATGAGTTCAATTTATCTTGACATTATAAAAGATAGAATATATACGGAATTGCCAAAATCAAAATTAAGAAGATCCGCACAAACAGTTATGTATGAAGCATTAGTTGTATTGACAAAATTGATGGTTCCATTACTTGCATTTACAACCGAAGAAATATACTCTTATTTACCAACAAAAAAATATGAAACTGTACAACTTGAAAAATGGCCTGAAGTAAACATGAATTATATAGACAAAAAACTTGAAGAAAAATGGAACAAAATATTCCAGTTAAGAGAAGACGTTACAAAAGCTTTAGAAGAAAAAAGAAGAGAAAAATTTATTGGTCATCCCTTAGATGCTAAAATAATAGTTGAACCAAAATCCCCAGAATTAAAGGAAATCTTAAATGAATATGACCCATATTTTATAGCTGATTTATTTATTACATCTCAATTTGAATTAGGAACTGTTGATGAAGGATTTGAAGGGGAATATTCAAAAGTGAAAGTTGTAAAGGCAGAAGGAAAAAAATGTGAGAGATGTTGGAAAATACATCCAGAAGTTGGTAAAAACGAAAAATATCCAGATGCATGTCCTAGATGTGTAAATGTGTTAGAACAATTATAATATAAAACTCCCCTTTACGGGGAGTTTTATATTATATATATATGTATTTGAAAATTCTGGGTATAAATTAGAATTTTCAAAAGACATTTCTAATCCCTCTATGGTAATTTTTCAATAAATCTATTTATCTCAAAAGAATCCGTGTAAACTTTAACTTTTCCAAATTTAGATAATAATAATTTTGTTTTATCAATATTAAATTCGGTAGTTTCAAATAAAAAATGTTTTGATTTTAGAATATTCGGATAAAGGGTTAGTAAATTATAAAAAAAATCCTGGCCGTCATTACCAGCTTCTAAAGCTATTTTTGGCTCAAAATGTAAAGCTTTATTTTGGTAATAAAACTCGCTTTCAACATAAGGTGGATTTGATATTATAAAATCCACCTTATTAATTATATCATATTCCACACTTTCAAAAATATCACTTTTAATAAAAATGATATTAGTATTATGTTTTTTAGCATTTATTTTCGCTACGTCTAAAGCATCTTCAGATATATCACATGCATAAATTTCTATATGAGGTAATTCCTTCTTTAAAACAATAGGGATTATCCCACTTCCAGTTCCAATATCAAGAATATATTTGTAATTATTTTTTTTTATTATATTTATCGCAATTTTAACCAAATCTTCAGTTTCAATCCTTGGTATTAAAACTCTCTCATCAACATAAAAATCATATCCATAAAAAATTACATTATTGGTAATATATTCTATTGGATAATCTTCAAATATTATTTTACTTATTTTTTTCAGTAATTCTCTAGAAATAACGAAATCTTTTTCAATCAAAATATTTGATATATTTATATTTTCAATTTTTGAAATTATTTTAGCAACAAAAAAGAGGGGATTATTAATCCCCTTTTTAATAAATATATTTTTATACCTTTTTATAAACTCTTTTAATGTCATATTCCCAGAATAGTTCTAACTTCATCAGATGCCTTTGATGGATCCCATGGAGGATCAAAAGTTAACTCAACCTTAACGCTCTTAACTCCTTCGATAGATCCAACCTTATTTTTTGCATCTTCTGTAATAAATCCTGCCAATGGGCACATTGGTGTGGTTAATGTCATTAATACATGTACATTATTTTCTTCATCTATATTAACATCATAAATAAGCCCTAAAGAAACAACATCAAAACCAATCTCCATATCATATACATTTTTTAAAGCATTCATAACATCTTCTTTAGTTACCACTTTTTTCATCTCCTTTAAAAAATTTAGAGTTTATAATAATTTCAGAATTATTTTTAAATTTCTCAAATTCTGTGGTTATTAATTTATTAAACAATTGCTTTGCCTTTTCATCTTTAATATTTTCAATAATTTTTTGTTTTGCTTCTTCAAGAGTCATTTGTTTTTTAGGATATTTTTTTTCTATTTTTATTAATGAAAAATAATTTTCATTGTATTTCATCGGCTTCAAAATAGCTCCTGGAAATGAAGTCCTTATGGTATTTACTAAATCATTGTTATTATTTTCAATATCTATTTTAATTTCTGTTGCTTCATTTGAAGATATTTTTTTATTATAAATATCATCAAACATATAATATCCATCAATTATTTTTTGATACGCTAAGGATGCATCATCTGATGTTTTAAAAAACACAAGTTTTAAATCTGCAGATTGTGGAGTATAATATCTATTTTTATTTTTAGAATATTCTGTTTCTATTTCTTTTTCTGAAACATCTACATTACTTAACAAATATTTATATATTTCCGAAATAGCTTTCTGATAAAGTTTCTTATGATAAATATTATATATATATTGCTCTTTGTTTTCAAAACCCTTTGATATTAAATATAACAATATATCATTTTCAGATAAGTTTGATGACAAAAAAATTTCATTTATTTGATTTTTTACATCATTAAAAAGCTGATCTTTATTTAAATTTAACCCTTTAACCTTCTCTGTAAATTGAATAAATAGGATTTCTCCAGCTAATTTATCCAGTACCGATTTTTCATATTTTTGAATAACCATATTCCCTTCTGTTGTTCCAACTAAAATTTTATAAAAATTATTGTTTATATTATTTAAATTTCTTAAAATTTCAACAGTTTTTGACTGAGAGTGAAAATAATTATAATCAATATTTTCTGTATTAATTATCGCTATAGTTGGAGCATTAAGTTCCTTATATTTTACAATACCAAAAGATATAAAAGCTGATACTAAAATCAGAAAAAACAAAATATTTTTTTTCATTTTTTCTCCTCCCTATTTCCCTTATTTTTATAATTTTGTATAAATTCTTTTGATGCCATAAAAAGCAATGAATTTATATTCAAATTATTTTTAACATAAAAATATATCAAATGGGTTAAAAATTGAATATGATATTTTTCATTACTTATTTCATTTTCCAGATTATTTAAATCTTCTTTTATTAACTTAAAAATATCCTGTTTTTCAAAAGGATCAAAATATACAGCTAACGAATTTTCTATTAATCTTCTTAAATTCATCAAAGGTGGCATTCCTGGATTATATTCACCTATCTTTGAAAAGTTTTTCTTTCCCTTTTCTTTTGCTTTTAATTTTTCCCATTGTTCATACGAATATTCCCCAGTATTTTCAAAAACATGCGGATGTCTTCTAACTAATTTTTCATTTAAATTATTTAAAACGTCACTTATATCAAAATTCCCATTTTCCTTTGCTATTTGAGAATGAAAAACAACCTGCAATAAAACATCTCCTAATTCCTCTACAAAATGTTTTTTATCATTACTATCAATTGCATGAATCAATTCATATGCTTCCTCTATTACATAAGGTTTTAAACTTTCATGAGTTTGTTTTCTATCCCATGGACACCCATCCTCAGATCTCAATGTTTCCATAATTTCAAGTAATTTTTCAAAATAATCTTTTGCTAATTTATTATCTTTCATACTATCCCCTTTCACAATATTCCTATTTTCATTAATCTCATATAATTAAATTCGTTTTTATCAAAAGATATTTCATTATCTATTAACAAAGTTCTTATTGGCTTAAATGTAATTCTATAAAAATCTTTTATACCATATTTTTTTATCTTTTCAATATGTTCTTTTGTTGGATATCCCTTATGCTTTTGAAAATTATATTCAGGAAACTCTTTGTCCAATTCAAACATTAATCTATCTCTATAAACCTTCGCTAAAATAGATGCTGCACCAATTATTTTTGATTTTAAATCCCCTTTCACTATACATTCATAATTTTTTATATCAAGCTTAAAATTTTTTCCATCTATAATAATATGCTTATCATATAACTCAAAATCCTTTAAAACTCTTTTAATGCCAAGAGTGGTCGCAGAAAATATATTATATAAGTCTATCTCCTCTGGAGTGGCTAATTTTATAGAATATTTGAAATTATCTATAATTATTTTAAACGCTTCTTCTCTTTTCTTTTCAGACATTTTTTTAGAATCATTTGAAATTTTATTCAGCAAATTCAATTGATCTTCATTTTCAACTAATATTGCACCAACCACCACCGGACCTGCCAGCGGTCCTCTTCCTGCTTCATCCACTCCAATAATTTTACCATATTTTTTTAAATATTCTAAATCCATTCTTTCACTCCTTATTTATATAGCCCGTCCAAAAAATCTAATTTTTATTCATAAAAAATCTAAATCTTAAATATTATCACATATTATTATTACAAAAAAATATGAAAAAAATCCTACCATTTATGATAAAATTAAATATCAGGAAAATTATTTCACAGGAGGGAACAAAATGGATTTTTCAAAAAGAATTCTAAATATGCAAGCATCACCTATCAGAAAATTAATTCCATATGCTGAAGCAGCAAAAAAATCAGGGAAAAAAGTATTACATCTCAATATAGGACAACCAGATTTAGAAACACCAAAAGCTTTTTTTAACTATATTGAAAAACACAAACCGGAAATTGTTGCCTATACACATTCAGCTGGATTATATGAATTAAGAGAAGCTTTTTCAAAATATTATAATGAAAACAATATTCCTTTTTCTCCTGAAGATATTATAATAACAAATGGAGGAAGTGAAGCTATTATATTTGCATTAGCTGCCATTGCTGATCCTGGTGATGAAGTTATTGTAATTGAACCTTTTTATGCAAACTATAGAGGTTTTGCTGAAATGATAAACGTAAAGTTGGTACCCGTTAGAGCTTTGCCTGAAACAGGCTATGCTGTGCCTTCAACTGAAGAGTTTGAAAAAGTTGTATCATCAAAAACTAAAGCTATAATTTTTTCAAATCCTTCAAATCCAACTGGCGCTGTATATTCCAAAGAAGAGTTAAAAAGAATTGTGGATTTCGCTAAAAAATATGATTTATATATCATTTCAGATGAAGTATATAGAGAATTTACATTTGATGGAACAAAACACATTTCTACAATGGCATTCGGAGAATATGATAGAACAATAGTTGTAGATAGCATTTCAAAAAGATACAGCGCATGTGGAGCAAGAGTTGGTGTTTTTGCAACAAAAAATAAAGATTTATATAATCATGTAATAAAAATGGCTCAATCGAGACTATGCCCTCCTATGATTGCACAACTTGGAACAATTGGATTACTTGAAATGGATAAATCATATATAGAAAAAGTATATAAAGAATATGATAAAAGAAGATTGTCTGTTTATAATGAATTATTAAAAATAGACGGAGCTATATTTGAAAAACCAAAAGGAGCATTTTATGTATCTGTAAAACTACCTATAGACAATAGCGAAAAATTTGTTAAATGGATGCTTACAGATTTCAGTATTGATAATACAACAGTAATGGTAGCGCCACTATCAGGCTTTTATGCTACGGAAGGCTCCGGAACCCAAGAAATCAGAATAGCTTATGTATTGGATAGTGAAAAATTAAAATTTGCAACACACATATTGGCCGAAGCTGTAAAAGCTTATAATAACAAAAAGTAGGTGATATTTTGAAAAATGAAATAATAAAAGCAATTGACTATTTAGAAAAAAAAGGACTTATAAAAGGAACATGGGGAAATTTGAGTGTAAAAGTAGATAATAAAATATTTATCACACCATCTGGTGTCCCATACGATATTCTTAAAGAAGAGGATATATCGGTTTTAGATTTTAAAACGGAAAAGCATATAGAAGGATTAAAACCATCAAGTGAAAAAGCCTTACATATAGAAATATACAAAAATTTTCCTGAAATAAAAGCCGTAGTACATACTCATAGTTTATATGCTTCAATATATTCAGCACTTCGTAAAACAGTTCCATGCTATATTGAAGACCAAGCGCAAATAATAGGTGGAGAAATTCCAGTAGCAAATTACAAACTTCCTGGAACTCTGGATTTGGCAATTGAAGCTGTTCGAAAATTCAAATTAGGTGTATATGGAATTTTACTTGCAAATCACGGAATTGTTTCGATTGGCAGAAGTTTAAAAGAAGCTTTAATTGCTGCTGAAATAATTGAAAAAAGTGCTAATATAGCATATCATGTTGAATTAATGGGAAAAGGGCATCCGCTATCTGAAGAAGATATTAAATGGATGAGAAACTTATATATAGCATCTTACAGTAAAAATATATAAAAGTTTGAATTTAAAGTAAATATTTTTTTGCAAAAGAATAAAATATATGGTATAATTTTATTATTACGATGTCTAAAAAGTCAAATTCACTCAGGCAGCTCGATTGCTTATCCTTAAAATTATTCATTCTCAGCCGTCGCATCGATTTTTCATCCATGAAAAAGCTTCACTCAAAAAAACGTCCTGTTTTTTTGACGGCTTACATTCATAATTTTAAGGGCAATCTTCGAGCCTTCGTTTCATTTAAGACTTTTTAGACAACCTATTATTATAAAAAAAAGGGGGTAGTTGTATGAGAAGTTTAAAAACACAAATGATATGGATAATAATTTTGATATCGTTGCTTCCTATGTTTATATTTACAGTTATAAGTACATATCAAAATTATAACAAAACTTACAATAATATTACAGGATATTTAAAGTCTGCTACAAAAAATCGGTCAGAAGTTTTAAAAACCTACTTTAAACCTATTTTTGATATGGCTAATATGTTGTCTGATGATGCTAATGTAAAAGGCGCATATGAAAATAAATTTGATGAACGAACATGGATGTTAAAAAATTTTGATAATATTGTAAAAAAGTACAAGAATTTTAGTGCGGTATACATAGGATTAAAAGATAAATCAATGTTGATGAAACCCGATGCCGAATTACCAGCAGGTTATGATCCAACACAAAGACCATGGTATAAAGCTGCAATGAATAAACCTGGAGAAGTTGTTGTTTCTGAACCATATGCAGATGCAGCGAGCGGGGATATATTAATAACAGTATCTAAAACAGTTAAAAATGATTCTGGAGAAATAATAGGGGTCTTAGGTATAGATTTATCTATTAAGAATTTAGTAGATGCATTTTTGGGAGATCAATTGTTTGAAGAAGAAACTCCATATATAATCAATGAAAAAGGTATAACTTTGATTCATGAAGATTCTGATAAATGGGGAGTAGACGTTAGCTCTATGGAATTTTTCACCAATGCAACTGCCCAAAATGGTGTAGTAGAATATACTTATAATGATGTCACTAAGCTCGCTTTTTACTATAAAATAACTGAATTAGGTTGGACAGTTTACGATGCAATACCAAAATCGGTAATTCAAAATCAGGTATGGAAGCAAACATACATTTATATAATAATATTTGGTATTATAATAATAGCAGCATTTGTAATAGGTATAATGTTTGTAAACAACGTTGTTGTAAAACCTATTTTAATAATGTCTGATGATATGAAAAAAGTTGGAGAAGGAGATTTAAACGTTTCTGTAGATCTTAAATCTTCTAATGAATTAGGAGATTTAGCAAATATAATGAATAAAACTATTTCTTCTTTAAGATTATTAGTAGAAAAGGTGAAAAAATCATCAGAATTATTGATTGAAACATCAGAAGATGTATCCAGTTCTATAGAGAAAAATGTAAAATTAAATGAAAGCATTTATTTAGAAATAGACGAAATTAATTCCAAAATACAAGATGCTTCTTCTTCATTGGAAGAAACAACTGCCGGAGTAGAAGAAATAGCTGCTGCAGCTCAAAGTGTTTCAAAATCCACACAAGAAGTCATGGAAAGTTCCTCTGAAGTATTAGGATTAGCTAAAAATGGAACTAAAAATATAGAAGAGGTAAAAGAAAAGATAAATAATGTAAATGAAAAAGCAAAGGAAAATGCCAAAACAGTAAAATCTTTAGCAAATGAAACAGCAAATATTCAGGAAATTGTTGAAACAATCAATTCAATAACCGAACAAACAAATTTATTGGCATTAAATGCTGCTATTGAAGCCGCAAGAGCTGGAGAAGCTGGAAAAGGTTTTGCTGTTGTTGCTGATGAAATAAGAAAATTGGCTGAAGAATCTAAAAAAGCAACAGAAGAAATTGCCATAATATTAGGCAAAATTCAAGAAAGTGCAAAAGAAGTTGATCTTGAAACCGAAAATGTCGTCAAAAGCATAACAGAAACAAATGAAATGGTATTTGAAATTGCTAATCAATTTGAAAGTATTACAGGAAAAATTGAACAAATTTCTATGATGATTGATAATACTGCAGCATCTGCAGAAGAACAGACGGCTTCAACAGAAGAAATAGCTGCTGCAGTTGATACAGCAAATAAAGCTGTTTTAAGTGTTTCTGAAGATGTAACTAATTTTAGAGATGAAATATCCGAACAAAAAAAGGATTTTGTTAAAGTATCAACAGCAGCTAAAGAATTATCAAAATTAAGTGAAGAATTAGAGAGTTTAATAAAACAATTTAAAATATAACATAAAAAAGAGCGGCAAAGCTGCTCTTTTTTAATTAAATATAATAATAATAAACATTCATTCAAAAAAATTAAATTAACATAAAAAAGAGAAGCTTAGCTCCTCTTTTTTATGTTAGCAATTTTAGTAATTCTATGTAATTAGAAACCTTTTTACAGTTTAGTTCAGAATGATTGTTGTGAGGATCATAAAGAATAAAATCCATACCAGCATTTTTAGCTCCAATATAATCAGAATCAGGATTATCTCCAATATATACTGAACTTTTTATCGAAACGCCTGATAATTTTTCAGCTTCATAAAAAATCAATGGATCAGGTTTTGGCTTTCCAACTTTTTCCGAAGTTAATATAAACTCAAAATATTTTTCTAAATTTAATGCTTTGCTTCTACCCTTCTGTACCTTTTCAACACCATTGGTTATTGCAGCCATTCGTTGATTGAAACTTTTTAATTCTTCTAACAAATCTTTTGCTCTTGGTAAAAAAAATCCTAAATTTGATAAGTTTTCTAAATAAATTTCTGAAGCTTTTTTGAATTCTATAGTTGAATTATAACCTATATTATGGAAAAATTCTTTAAATCTTTCAATAACAATAATTTCTTTAGGATATTTTTTTTCAGAAAACAACTTCCACCATTTTTCATTAATAGGTTTGTAAATTTCCAGGTATTCTTCACATGGTTCAATGGAGAAATACTTTAACGTATTAAACAAAGCTATTTTCTCTGATTTTTCAAAATCCAATATAGTATGGTCTAGATCAAAATAAACAATTTCGTATTTCATATTTTACTCCTTTCTTATAATAAAATAATAAAATGAATTTTTTAAATGTCCATATTCTAAAAGATTAAATTTAGCATATTGAATATATTCAAGTGGTTTTCTAATCATTGAAGAACCGACAATTGGATAAGTTAATATATTTGTTAAATAAAGCAAAAAATCTTTTAAGATATTACCTGTTAACCCATGTTCTACAAATATACCCTTTCCACCGGTTTTTAAAATTTTTTTCACTTTTTCCATAGATTTATATGGATTTTTTACAGAACAAAAAACATCTATTGATAATACCGTATCAAATGTGTTATCATCAAATGGAAGGTTTTCAACACCAGACTTTACAAAGTCTAAAGTTAAATCTTTTCTTTTTTTTGCTTTTTCCTTTGCTATTTCCAGCATCTTTTCGCTTTTATCTATAAGTACAACATGAGAGCCTTCTGGATAATATTTTATATTATTACCAGTTCCAACTGCAAGATCCAGAGTATACCCATTTATTAACGGAACAAATCTTTGCCTGAATTTATCAATGGTATTCTTTTCTAATGGTTCAAGCAACTTATCATAATATTTTGCAAAGAAATCATATCTTGTCATATAATCACCTCAAGACAATTATAACATATTTTTCTATGGAGGGATAGAATGAAAATAGATATATATGGAGCTTTATTTTATGATATATATATATTCGGAGAAAAAGCACATGAAGTTAAAATATTCGAAATGCCAGGAGGGTCAGGTTTTAATATTGCATATACATTATATAAATTAGGGCATAATGTGAAATTCAATTCCTTTATAGGTTATGATAGAAGAGGCAAGCATTTAAGAAGTATTATCCCATTTAAAAATTTAGAGGAAAAAAAGAAAAATACAGCATTGTTTATAAGCAAAAACGAAATACCAGTTGCCATAGAAAGATCAATAAATGATTGTAAGTTTAAAGAATTAAAAAAAGAAGCTGATATAGCTATTATAACTACAGAATTATCTTTAAAAACTTTAGAAAAAATAAACAAATTAAATTATCAGCATATATTTCTCGATATAGGACCAAGACCTTTTATATTAAAACAAGCCATCTCTATATTTAATAATGCATTTATCATCGGAAATGAACAAGAGTGCAGATTCAAAAAATGTAATTTAATAAAATTGGGCATGAAAGGCATACTTTATAATAATAAAAAATATAAAAGTAATGGCAAAAAAGCTATGTATAGTACAGGTTTAGGAGATATTTTTGATGCATTTTTCATTCATTATCTTTTTGAAACTAAATCATATGAAAAAGCAATAATAAATTCTATTAAAAAGACCGAAAAAGTGCTTGATATTCCCGGTCCTTATAACAAGATTAATCATATTTTTTTCAAAAGCACACCTTAGATGTTACACGCTTACAGCGGGTTATAGGATTAAAAATTAGATTTTAATTAAAAAAACTTTTGAGCTACCGCTCACCTACGGTGGGTTACTGGTTTAAAAAATTGGATTTTAATAAAAACAACCTTTGAGCTATCGCTCCCTTACAGCAGGTAATTGGAAAAAATAAGTTTTATTATAGGCGGTCTAAAAAGTCTCAAATGAAACGAAGGCTCGAAGATTGCCCTTAAAATTATGAATGGAAGCCGTCAAAAAAACAGGATGTTTTTTTGAGTGAAGCTTTTTCATGGATGAAAAATCGATGCGACGGTTGAGAATGAATAATTTTAAGGATAATCGCTGCCTGAGTGAATTCGACTTTTTAGACATCGTAATTTATATACTATGCCCTTAACATAAACTTTTAAGTGAAAAAATTGTGGAATAATCGTTCATTGTGTAGAATTTTTCAAATGATAAGTTTTTAATTTTCAAATTTATTTTTATGTTGAATTTTATTGTTTCTATAGCACTTTTTATTTTCTTAAGTTCTTCAATAGAATAATCAACAGGTTTATAATACCCTAAAGTAATATGTGGGATTAAAATTTTATTTAAAGGAAAAATATTTTCAATTTTATTATATATATTCATTAATAATAAATAATCTTTTTTATTCGCTGGAATAAATTGAATACCTATAGCAGAACCTCCATGAAATAAACCGATAGATTTAAAAGATATAATTTCGTTTTTCAAAACGCAAAAGTTTTCAATAAATATTTTTTTTATATTTTTTTCTGTTTCTTTCATACACTTTACAACATTTTTATACGTAAAAGAATTACATAAATCATGAATAGTTATATGAAATGTATCAGCATTCAAAGGTGAAGCTAATATTTCTCCAACCTTTGAATATAAAATTTTCTGAATTTCCTTTATAATTTTAATATCATTTTGTTCTATAAATATCAAAATAGTATTTCCTATAAATCTAATATATTTACCCTCTGAATTTACCTTCAATTTAATCCCATCTATAATTTGCCAGTTTTTTATTAATTTATCCAATAATATTTTATTAATGCTTTCCTGATATTTAATATATTCTGTATAGTCCATAAGCAATCCTCCTTTGTAAGGATTTTAACATATTTTAAGAATTATGTACACCTCTAAAAACATGAATAAATTGTTAATATCAAACTATAAAAAGTTGTTATTGATTGTAAATGGTTATAATACTATTTGAAAGCGGTTTCATAAAATGGTAGTATACAATAGAGGCTAAATGCCTGAATTTTATAAAGGGGGGAAAGGTATGAAAAAGATTTTAGTAACATTATTGATAGTTTCTCTTATGATTATAGGTTTTAGTGTTGAAACGTTGGTAGTATCTTCAAGATTGTGGACTCCGCCAACAGAGAAAGAGTTTATAATTAACGAAATTATTAAACCTTTTGAAGATATGTATGGTGTAAAAGTAAAATTCCAAACTATGGATGATCAAAGTATTTTGGATCAAATTGATGTTCAAAGAAAAACAAATAATGTTACAACAGATGTAATAATTTTATATGCATCAAATATGCCAAAAGCTGTAGATAGAGATTACGTTTATGATTTAACACCTTTTATTAAAAAATGGAATGATAGAACATTCTCAAAAGGTTTCGACTCAATGACAGTATTTAATGGTCACAGGTATTTTCTACCAGTTGGTGCTGATGTATATTTAACTTTAATTAACAAAAAAGCTTTAAAATATAAACCAGAATATATAGATGTAGAAAATATAACCTGGGAACAATTAGCAGAATGGGCAAATTTAGTGGCAAGAGCAGAAGGCGAAGGGAAATTTGCAGTTACTGGTGTTCCAATGAAATCTCTTATATATCAAATAGGAGCAATAGCATTATCTTATGGTGCTGATTGGCCAAATTTGGATACACCAGGTTCAATGGCTGCATGGTATTTATTGTACAAAATGAAAGATGCATTTTCACCAGCAATAAAAACTTATGATGATACAAGACCACCTATGAAAAGGGAAGAAACCTGGATGACAGTTGCTCATTCAGCTCGTGTAGGAGAGGTATTTAAAAGTAATCCAACCCAATTTATCGTAGCCCCAGTTCCTAAAGGACCAGCAGGAAGAGGTTCAGTTGCAGGAACAAGTGGATTTGCAATTGTAAAAGGTACAAAACATTTTGATTTAGCATTAAAATTTTTAGAATATATGACAAGACCTGATGTAATGTTAAAAGCAAGTAAAGGTACGGGTGGATTTATACCGCCAGTTGACGAAGCTATTGAATATCTGGGAAATAACCCGGAAGATCTTATAATAAAAAATGCAGTTAAAGTTTTAAATGAAGGCGTATTAGCTTATATCGAACCTATATGGAAAGATTGGGGACAGGTAAAATTAGTTTATGATGATTTATTCAAAAAAATGATTTTAGAAGACAAAAAATTTGAGCCGGATTTAATGGAAATATACCAATTTAAAATTGATGCTATGAGAAAATAATTAATAATTTTTTAGTGGGGCGTTCTAAGAGCGCCCCTTTAATAAAGGGGTGATTCTTTTGAAAAAAGCTTTAGAAAAAAAATGGATTCCCTATATTTTGATTGCTCCAACTATCATATTTTATATTGTTTTCTGGGTAAGACCTGTTTTAACTGCAATAATATATAGTTTTTTTGACGAAAATAATATATTTACTCTAAATAATTATATTACTATTTTTAAAGATCCATTTTTTAATCAGGCTATAACAAATACAAGCATTTTTGTTTTGATTTCGGTAACTTTAGAATTCATAGTTGCCTTTTTATTAGCTTTAATAATAAACAAAAAATTTTTTGGTTCCCAGGTTTTATTATCAATAGCACTTATTCCTATGGCTTTACCAGCAGTAGCCGTAGGCGCAATGTGGTCAAGTGGTTTTGCATCATATGGATGGGTAAACAGTATTTTATATCATCTTGGTATTATAGATGCAAACCAAAAAATAGTTTTTTTAGCTGGAAGTGATTTTCAATCTTTAATGTTAATTATTTTAATTGATGCATGGCAGGTTATACCATTTATGATGGTTATACTTTTAGCTGGATTACAAAATATTCCTAAAGAATCGATTGAAGCAGGATATATTTTTGGAGGTACAAAATTCACTGTTTTAAGAAAAATTACTATGCCAATGTTAAAATCAAGTATTCAAACCGCATTAATATTAAGAATAATATCTGCAATTCAAGTATGGTTAATAATAGTAATGATATATGGTTACAGAAGAATTCCTGTACTTCTGGAAGAAGTTGTTTTTTATAAAGAGCAAGTGCTGGGGTTTTACAGGGTAGCTCTTGCCTATTCTGTCATAGTATCAGTTGTAGTTTCTGCTGTTTCAATAATTTATTTGAAAGTTTCAGGTGCCTTCGAGAAGGAGGGAATTTAAATGAATTCAAAACAATCATATAAAAAGATCCTTTCAACTACTATATTTTATATAATTATTGCAGGAATTATAATGATTATAATAACCCCAATATATTTTTTATTTACAATCTCACTTATGTCAGACCAGGAAGCGTATGATTGGCCTACAAGACTGGTTCCTTCTTTTTTTAATTATTTTCGACTTGAATTATCAAAACCTAAATTATCAGAAAATGATAAGTATATTATAAGTATATACAGCCCGGTAAAAAAGAAATATATTACACTACTTGAAACAAATGATTTTGCCAAATTACAAACATTTATAAGAAGAAAAACGAACAGCCTGATAAAAAAAGAAAATTTTGATAAACAATTAAAAAAATTAAAAGATCTCTCAGAAAAAAATCCTGAAAAGCTAGAAAAAGTTTTATCTGAAAGAATTAATTTAAATAAAAAGCTGAACATTTTAAATGTAGAAATTGGAAGATTAATGGAAAAAATTGATATGGCAGAAAAAATCGGTGGAATGGATGAATTAATTAAGCAGTTAAAAAATGAGATTGAAATTAAAAATAATGAAATAAATAAAACGGAAAAATTACTGAAAGAAAATGAAAAAATTTTTGACAAATTAGGAACTGTACATTTTACAATATCAAAAAAATTATTGGATAATTATATTACATTTTTTAGAGTTACAAGCGATGCTATTCCTGCTTTAATAAGAAGTATAGAAGTGGCCTTCCTTACAGTTTTAATTTCTTTAACTATTGGTGGAATGGCTGGATATGCTTTTGCAAGATACTATTTTAAAGGAAAAAATTTATTGAAATTAAGCGTACTATTTGTCAGAATGTTTCCAGGAATTTCTATAGCAATGCCTATGGTAATTATTTTAATAAACATGGGATTTTATGATAAACCTATTGGATTATCATTAGTATATTCAGTTGGACAAATAGGAATGACAATATGGATTACAGCAAGTATATTTATGGGAATTTCTGTCGAATTGGAAGAAGCAGCTATGGTATTTGGGACATCACGATTTGGAGCATTTATGAAAATAACCTTACCTCTGGCTTTACCAGGATTGGCAGCAAGCGCTATGTATGCTTTTATTGGCAGTTGGGCGGAAACTGCTCAGGCCATCGTTTTAACCCAATTTAATCCTACATTTCCGGTAGTTGTTTATCAAACACTTGTCGGAGCAAAAGGATTAATAAATTTAAGCGCCGCAGGTGGAGTATCGTTAGCTTTACCAGCAATCATCTTTACATTGATTATTAGAAAATATATACTTCAAATGTGGGGCGGAGTTAGAGTATAAAAATATAAGGGGAGATGAATATGGCTACATTAAAACTTATAAATTTATCCAAAAGATATGGAAAAAGTGTTTGGGGTGCAAAAAATGTAAATTTAGAAGTCAATCATGGAGAATTTGTTGTATTTTTAGGACCTTCTGGTTGTGGTAAAACCACTACACTACGTATGATTGCAGGCTTAGAAGAAGTTACAGAAGGAATGATTTTAATAGATGATAAAGATGTAACTTTTTTGGAACCTCGCAAAAGAGAAGTCAGTATGGTATTTCAAAGTTATGCTGTATGGCCTCATATGACAGTATATGAAAATATAGCTTTTCCTTTAAAATTAAAAAAAGAATCTAAAGAAAAAATAGATTCAATTGTAAATGAAGTCGCTGAAATGGTTAAAATAAAAGAATATTTAAAAAGATATCCAAGACAATTATCGGGTGGGCAAAGGCAAAGAGTGGCATTGGCTCGTGCGTTAGCAGTAAAGCCTAAAATCTTTCTAATGGATGAACCTTTATCTAATCTAGATGCTAAATTAAGAGTAAAAATGAGAACAGAGCTCAAAGCTATTCATAACAAAACAGGAGCTACAACTATCTTTGTAACTCACGACCAATCAGAAGCTTTATCTATGGCTGATAGAATTGTTGTAATGAGAAATGGTCATATAGAACAGGTTGGAAATCCAGACGACGTATATTTTGATAGCGAAAATACTTTTGTAGCTGGCTTTATTGGAACACCACCAACAAATTTTTTTAAAATGGAAATAAAAATAGAAAATGGAAAAACTATATTTTTTAATGAAAATCTTAAATTTACCTTATCAGAAAAAATAAAAGATTTGTTAAAAAATTATAATAAAAGCAAAATTATATTGGGTATTAGACCGGAAAGTTTTAAAATAGAAGAAAATAAAAATAAAGCACATTTTACGGAAAAAATTTTAGTTGTGGAACCACAAGGATCACATCAGATTATAGCACTTGAAATAGGAGATCAAATAATAAAAATCATAGCTCCAGCCTTTCCAAAATACAAAGCTAGCGAAATAATAAATATTAGTTTTGATGAAGACAGAATAATGCTTTTTGATATTGAAACAGAAAAAAGGATAAGGAGATGAAAAAATGAATATAGCATTATTACATTATCGTGGTGGATTAATGGATGGTGTTTCACTTGAAATGGAAAAGTGGAAAGCAGTTCTGGAAAACCTTGGTCATAAAGTTGATATTGTAGCAGGGAATGAAAACGAAGGTGTGGATATTACTATAAAGGAAATAGGGTTTGAAACATCAGATTATAAACTAATAAACAAAAACGCCTTTGAAAAATTGGAAGATTTTTCTAAAGAAGAATTAATATCTAAAATAGAAAATAATAGCGAAAAAATTTTGAAAATCTTTAATGAAAAACTGGACAAATATGATGTTATAATGCCGAATAATATATGGTCACTGGGTGCATATTTACCTGTTGCAATAGCATTAAAAAATTATGCAGAAATACATCCCGAAAAAATTTTTATATCGCATCATCATGACTTCTGGTGGGAAAGAGAATATTTTTTAAAAACTACCTTAAAAGAAATAAAGAATATGTTAATTGAATATTGTCCCCCTGTAGGAAAAAATATAAAGCATATGGTTATTAACAGTCTGGCCCAAAAAGAATTAAATCTAAGAAAAAATGTAGATTCAACAATAGTTCCAAATGTTATGGACTTTGAATCTCCGTTTGAAGTAAGTATAGAATTAAATAAAAAAATAAGAAAGCAATTTAATATATCATCTGGAAGTATAGTTTTCTTACAGGCAACAAGAATTACAAGAAGAAAAGCCATTGAACTTGCAATTGATCTTATCGAAAAATTTAAATATAAAGCTAAAAATTATATTGGTAAAACTTTATATAACGGTGAAAGTTTTGATGGTAATGTATATTTAGCTTTTTCTGGAATGAGTGAAGATGACAATTATAAAAATGAATTACTCGAAAAAGCCATTAAATCAAATATTAATATAATAGATATGTATTCTTCTGTTGAAAAAGGTATTTTAAGTTTTTGGGATTTATATAGTGTTTCTGATATAATAACATATCCTTCAATACTAGAAGGGTGGGGAAATCAACTCTTAGAAGCTATAATTTCAAAAAAACCTGTTGTATTATTTGAATACGAAATATTCTTAAAAGATATAAAATCTTCTGGTTTAGAATACATAAATTTGGGTAGTAAATTTATGAAAAATGGTAATTTAGTAGAAATTGAAGAAAACACTTTAAATCAAGCTGTTGACAGAACAATAAAAATTCTATTTAATAAAAATGAATATTATAATTTAATAAATAAGAATTTTGAAATTGGAAAGAAAAATTATAGCTTTAAAACATTAGAAAAAATAATAAAAGAACTATTATCTACAATATAGAAGGTGAAAATATGGCAACAATAGATGAGGTTGCCAAATTAGCTGGTGTATCTAAAGCAACCGTATCAAGAGTTATTAACAATAGTGCAAATGTTAATGAAGAAACAAGAGCAAAGGTTTTATCTGCCATAGAAAAATTAAAGTTTAAACCAAAATTTTCTGCTAAAGCTCTGGCTAAAAGTAAAAAACAATTTAATATTGCAATTTGCCTGGGAAAAAGAATGGAATTAATCAAGGATTCAACAGATGAAATAGGGCAATTTTATGGAATTATATTGAAAGAAATAAAAGGAATGGCAACATTTTATGGCATTAATGTTAAAGAAATAATTCTGGAAAATCCTGAAGAAAATTTTGATGGATATATACTTGTTGGTGGTGATGTAACAAAAAATATTTTAGAATTATATAAAAATTTCAAAAAACCATTAATATTATTAGATCATTATATACCAGGTGAAAAAATTGACAGCATATTACCTGATAGTTTTAGTGGAGCCTTTTATGCAGTAAATTATTTGATAAAAAAAGGGATGAAAAAAATTGTTCATATACATGGCCCCTTAAACTCGTACGGTTTCAGAAATCGTTATAATGGTTATACAGAAGCTATGATGCTTTCTAAATTAAAACCTATATATTACAAATATGATGATGTAAGGAATAATATGGATGAAGTTATAAAACTATTAATAAAAAATAATGATATGCCTCAGGCTATATTTGCATCAAACGATATTACAGCTATTAGAGTAATTGAAGAATTAAAAAAATATAATATAAAAATTCCAGAAGATATCTCTGTTGTAGGGTTTGATGACATACCAAAAGCAAAAAAATATAAACTTACAACTGTTAAAGTATATAAACAGGAAATGGGAAATGTTGCTTTTAAACGTTTATATGAATTAATGCTCGGAGAAAATACACATCCTATAAGAATGTCGTTATTTACAGAATTCATAAAAAGAAAAAGTAGCAAATAACCAGAAACTACGTTTCTGGTTATTTTTTTACTCTTTTCAAAAACTATTGGGTAAATATGTTAGCAAATACAAATCTTTGATATCAAAATATCCAATATAAAATTATTAATTATCAATATTTAAGCAATTTTAAGGTATAATATATTCAGAATACTTTTAATTGAGAGGTGATGGCATGAAAACTCTGGGTAATTTTATTATTAAGCACTCAAAAAGCATATTTATATTTTTTTCCATATTAACAATAATATTTCTTGCATTGGCAGTTACACTTCAGATAAGACCAGGATTTCTGGATTTGCTTCCGGATAATGATCCATATGTAAAAGTATACAAAGACGCTACAAAGAGTTTCAAAAGTGTAGATAGCGTAATAATTGGAATTGAAGGAAAAAGAGAAAATATAATTTCTTATGTTGAAGATATATCGGAAAAATTAAAAGGCATGGATCATATTGATGCTATTTATTATAAAAATCCAGTTGATTTCATTTCAAAAAATATTTTTTTATTATCCCCAGATGAAGAGCAGGATTTTTTAAAAAAGTTATATACATCATATGACCTTACGAGTTTTTTTGAAGCTCTAAATGTTATGTTCAAAGAACCAGAAAATGGTTATAAAATAACAGAGCAGGATAGAAAACAATTTGAATATCTGTTAAAATCAATGTATGATTTCTTTAATGAAATAGAGAATAGTAATGAAGAAAAAATACGAGAAAAATTTTTTAATATGCTGTTTGGTGAAAAATATTTAATAACAAAAGATGGAACTTTTGGTTTGATTATTATACGGCCCTCAATTAGTTCTAATGATATAAAAAAGGTTGTTACTCTTGTGAATTCCATAGAAAAAAATGTTAAAAAAGAAGCTAAAAAATTTAACGTAAAAGCTGGATTAACAGGAACTCTGGTTATTGCAAGAGACGAAATGATTGTAACAGAAAGAGATATGGCAGTAGCAACATCTGTATCATTAATATTAATAATAACAATTTTTTTATTGGGATTTAGAAGCATAAGATATATGTTATTATCTGTTATTCCTCTAATTTTAGGAATTATATGGGGTATGGGATTTACAAAAATTACTATTGGGTCATTAAATATTATGACAATAATGATGGGAGCAATTTTAGCTGGTCTGGGAATTGATTATTCCATACATATAATATCTTTATTTATAGAATTAAGAAATGAAGGTTTATCTATAGTAGAATCAATAAAAGGGATATTTGAAAAGAATGTCAGGGGTATAATAGCTGGAGCAGTAACAACGGCAATTGGAATGGGAATTTTTTCAATAAGTTCATTTCCTGGATTTAAGGAATTTGGTATAGTATTATCCTCAGGAATAATTTTTACATTATTAGCAGCAATTTTTATACTAACAATATTATTAAAAACATTTGGAAATAAATATAAAAATCCAGGGACCATTTTTGTTATAGACTATGACATAAAAAAGTATAGAAATATAAACATATTTTTAATGATAACTTTAATAATTTTGTCATTCATCAAAATAAATAATGTTGAATTTGATAAAAACATGATGAATATAGAAGCAAAAGGCCTGGAAAGTATCGAATTAAATGAAAAAATTTTAAAAAATTTTGAATTTTCTCCAGACAATACAATATTTATCAGCAACAACTTAATTGAAGCACAGGAATTATATAACAAACTAAAAGATTTAAAAATTTTCTCACAAGTAGATAGTATTTCTCCTTTTTTGCCTGATACAGAATTGCAGGTTAAACGTCTAAGAAATGCATATGAAACAAAGAACGCACCAATTCAAAAATTTGAATTAAACACAACAGAATTAAAAAAAGTACTCAGCTCACTTAATTTCAATATGGCAAAAGCAGCAATATCTTTAAATCTTATGGGATATAAAGATTTAGCAAAACAATTGAGAGATATTATAAAAAGTGGTGTTTTAATAAAAATATCAAATAAAAATATAAACGATTTAGTAAACATAGAAAATACAATAATTTCTGTAATAACTGAATTAAGAAAAAATCTAAATTCGGATAAATTAATTACTCTTAATGATATTCCAGATGAAATAAAAAGTAATTATCTTGGTAATGATGGTAAGATTTTAACAACAGCATATTCAAACGGAGATATATGGAACGTTGAATATCAAAAGGAATATTTCAAACAATTGGAAAAATTGGAATTAAAAAATATAAGTGGTACTGCATTAATATTTTTACGCGTTATTCAAATATCTGCAAGAGAAGGAAAAAAGATTTTATTATTAACAATTATATTTATATATATTGTATTATTATTCGATATGAAAAGTTTTAAATACGCTACGATGGCATTATTACCAATGATTTTGTCGATAATATTAATACTTGGTGTAATGGGTTGGTTTAATATTAAATTAAATGTGGTTAATATAGTAGCTTTACCTCTTATTATTGGAATAGGTGTAGATGATGGAATACATTTGATTCATAGATATAGAAGGGAAAAAAATTTAAGATTGGCATTAAAAAGTACTGGTAAAGCTATAACAATGACAACATTAACGACCGGAGCCGCTTTTGGAACATTTATGCTGGCTAAATATAGAGGTTTTATTGGATTTGGTCTTCTCTTATTGTTAGGAGTTATCTTTAGTTATCTTATAACTGTTTTTGTAGTAACATCGATAATAAGTTATATAGATAAAAATGATGAATCAAAATAATCAAAACGATGTGAAAATTTCAATTTAAACGTAATTTATCAATGATATAATATATTTGACAACAATATTTTAAGGAGGGATAAAATGCCAATAAATTATGGTTCAGATACCGGCAAAGGTTTTTATAAAGAAGAAGGATTATCTACATTTTTAAAAGCTGTTGAAAGTTCTATAATAAAATCTCCGGTGAAAAATAACAAAGTATTATTGAGTGATTTATGGGTAATATCATCATTGCCAAAGGATTTGATAATTGAAGTAATAAAAAAATATTCATCAGATTTAACAGTTCCAGAAGATATAAACGAAATAATAGATGATAGACATAATGAAATTATATGGAAAAAATCATAACTCAAAGAAAAAATGAGTAAAAAACATGTAATTAGTAATAATTGTGTTTAATTACTTATAATATAAAATATTCAGACTTGAATATTTTTTCAAGAAAGGGTATCATATTAATCGGAAATTAGCACTCGGATACTTTGACTGCTAAAAATAAAAATTGAGTAAGGAGGGTGATATGAATGAAAGTAAAACCATTAGGTAACAGATTATTGATAAAACCTGTTATAGAAGAAAAGAAAACAGAAGGTGGAATAGTATTACCAGATACCGCAAAAGAAAAACCTATGAGAGCAGAAGTTGTTGCAGTTGGAAACATAGATGATGATGTAGAAATAAACGTAGGTGATCATGTGATTTTTGCAAAATATTCTGGAACAGAAATAAAGATAGATGACGAAGATTTTATCTTAATTGATGTGGATGATATTTTAGCAAAATATGAAGACTAAGGAGGTGTTGTGAAATGGCAAAGATGATGATGTTTTCAGAAGAAGCAAGAAGAGCTCTTGAAAGAGGTGTTGATAAAGTAGCAAATGCTGTTAAAATAACCTTAGGACCTAAAGGAAGAAATGTAGTTTTAGAAAAAAGCTGGGGTTCTCCTACAATTACAAACGATGGTGTTTCAATAGCTAAAGAAATAGAATTAAAAGATAAATTTGAAAATTTAGGCGCACAATTAGTAAAAGAAGTAGCTTCAAAAACAAATGATGTTGCTGGTGACGGTACAACAACAGCTACAGTTTTAGCACAAGCAATGATAAAAGAAGGATTAAAAAATGTTGCAGCTGGCGCTAATCCAATGTTAATGAAAAATGGTATTCAAAAAGCTGCTAAAAAGGCTGTTGAAGAAATTGGTAAAATGAGCAAAAAGTTATCAAGCAAGGATGACATCGCTCATGTAGCATCAATTTCTGCTAATAATGAAGAAATTGGTAAAATAATTGCTGATGCAATGGATAAAGTTGGAGAAGATGGTGTTATTACAGTTGAAGATTCAAAAACAATGGAAACATTTGTTGACTTCACAGAAGGTATGCAATTTGACAGAGGTTATATTTCACCATACTTTGTAACAGATACAGAAAAAATGGAAGCAATAATGAAAGAACCATACATTTTAATTACAGATAAAAAGATTTCAACAGTTAAACCATTAATTCCTGTATTAGAAAAAGTGGCTCAAGCTGGAAAACCATTAGTAATTATTGCAGAAGACGTAGAAGGTGAAGCATTATCAACATTAGTATTAAATAAATTAAGAGGAACTTTAGAATCAGTTGCAGTAAAAGCTCCAGGTTTTGGAGATAGAAGAAAAGCTATGTTACAAGATATAGCTATTTTAACAGGTGGAGTTGTAATTAGCGAAGAAGTTGGATTAACATTAGAAAACGTGACTTTAAACGACTTAGGTAGAGCAGATGTTGTTAAAGTAAGAAAAGATGACACAATTATAGTTAGCGGAAAAGGTGACGAAGAAAAGATTAAAGAAAGGATAAAACAAATAAAAGCACAAATTGAAAATACAACATCAGAATATGAAAAAGAAACATTACAGGAAAGATTAGCAAAAATGGCTGGCGGTGTTGCTGTAATTAAAGTTGGTGCAGCAACAGAGACAGAATTAAAAGAAAAGAAACATAGAATCGAAGATGCATTATCAGCAACAAGAGCAGCAGTTGATGAAGGTATAGTTCCTGGTGGTGGAGTAACTTTATTAAGAGCAAAAAAAGCTGTTGAACCATTATTAAATGAGTTAGAAGGAGACGAATTAATCGGAGCAAAAGTTGTATATAACGCATTAGAAGCTCCTATCAGACAGATAGCATTAAATGCTGGTGTTGATGGTGCAATAATAATTGATAGAGTATTGGCAAAAGACGAAGTTTCATATGGATATGATGCATTAAATAATGAATATGTTGATATGTTTGAAAAAGGTATTATTGATCCAGCTAAAGTTACAAGAAGTGCTGTACAAAATGCTTCTTCAATCGCTTCAATGTTATTAACAACAGAAGTATTGGTAGTAGATGAGCCAAAAGAAGAAAAAGCACCTGAAATGCCAGATATGCCAGCATATTAATACTAATCAATAAAAGCCGCCTTATGGCGGCTTTTATTTTCTACTACCTGGCTTATACAATTCTATACCCTCTTTACACATTGGACATTCATTCTCATTATAAGTTTTAGCTTTTACATTTACTAATGTTTCTAATGTGTGATCATTTAATTTATTTTTTTCACTTCTATTGACTATACATCCAATTCCAATAATATTTGGTTCGTATTTTTTTAATGACTCAATAACTTCAAATGTAGATTTTCCGGTAGTTATTACATCTTCAATTATAATAATTTTTTTATTTTTTTCTATATAAAAATTTCTTCTTAATTCCATTTTTCCATCTTTATTTCTTTCTGTGAATAAAAAAGGTATATTAAACGCTCTGGCAACTTCATATCCTATTATAATGCCACCAAGAGCAGGCGAAACAATATAATCTGGTTTTTCCATAAATTTTTTTGATAATTCTATACCAAGAATTTCAGCATATTCTGGAAATTTTAATATCTGAGCACATTGTATATATATATCCGAATGAAGACCTGAGGATAACAAAAAATGCCCATTTAAAATAGCATTTGTTTCTTTTAAAAGTTTTAATATATCCATTCCTTTACCTCCATTTATTAATTTTTTCATTAAATTCTATTGTTTTAACTTTGGGGTTTTCATCAAAAATTATAGCTCTTGATATGTTAATTACTATATTCTCATATCCGTTTAAATTTTCAAATAATTCTTTGATATTGCCACCTTGAGTACCTATTCCCGGAATTAAAAATAACATATTTTCTGATATTGAAATAATATTTTTTATATATTCTGAATTAGTTGCGCCAACAACTATACCTATTCTATTTAAATATTCTTTATTTAATTCATTCATTTTTTTTGTTATTTTCAAATATAATTCATCTGAAATTTCAAAATCATATGCCCCTTTATTTGAAGTTAACGCAAGTGAAAAAATATGTGAATTTTCATATTCCAAATATGGTTCTAATGTATCTATTCCCATTAACGGGTTTATTGTTAATGAATCAACTTTTAATCTTTTAAAGTAATATTCTGCATATGCTTTTGCTGTATTCCCAATATCCCCTCTTTTAGCATCCAATATAATTGGTATTTCTGGATCATTTTTTATATAATTTATTGTTTTTTCCAGAATTTCCATTCCAATTGGACCTAATTTTTCATAAAACGCTATATTTATTTTATATCCACATATTAAATCATGCGTTTGATCAATAATTTTTTTATTAAATTCTAAAATGTCTCCTTTTATCCTTTTTTCATCGCTATCCAATCCAACAAATAATACAGAATTTATTTTTTTTCTTCTTTCTATATATTTTTTATACATAATATCCCTCCAGAGCGCAAGATAATATTTCCTCATATTTTTTTTCTTTAAAATACTCTTCTAATTTATCAATTATCTTTGTAGGTATTTCTGGATTGCTCATTACTCCAGAACCTATTCCAACCAAATTAGCACCTGCCATAATAAATTCTATCGCATCTTTATAATCAAATACTCCTCCCATTCCAATAATTGGCAAATTTTTAAACTTTCTTTTTATTCTAAATATAGTCGCAAGAGCTATTGGTTTTATAGCTGGGCCACTAAATCCTCCAACCCCTCTCTTTAATACTGGTTTTTTGTTTTCTATTGATATTTTCATTCCCTTTGGTGAGTTTATCAATGTTACACCATCAGCTCCACCTTTTATTGCAGAATATACTAATTCTTCCAAAAATGTTTCCACACCAAATTTTACAAACAACGGTTTTTTTGATATTTTTTTTGCTTCTTTTAAGAGATCAAAAATCGCTATTTCATCTGTTCCTAATGGGATTCCACTTTTTCCAACATTTGGACAGGATAAATTTAACTCAAAAAATGCTGCCTTTGAATTATTTAATTTTTCTATTAATTCAAGATAATCCTTTTTGTTATTTCCGCCAATACTGAGTATTATATTTGTATTTAATTTGTTTAAAAATGGCAAATCATATTTCATGAAATCTTCTATTCCAGGGTTCTGAAGTCCTATTGAATTTATTATTCCAGATTTAACATTTACAATTCTTGGTGGTGGGTTACCTTCTCTCTTTTCAGGCGTTACCGTTTTCGCGGTAAATCCTCCTAACTTATTTAAATTTATATATTCCGATAATTCTTTTCCGTTACCTCCTGGTCCAGAGGCAATAATAATTGGATTTTTGAAATTAACACCACATATTTTTACCATTCAAGTTGCACCTCACTTAAATCAAAAATCGGCCCATCTTTACATATCATCTTTATTCCATTTTTCGTTCTTATTGGACAGCCCTTACACATACCAATTCCACATGCCATTCTCGCTTCTAAAGATGCGTATATTCTATTATTTTTAAATTCATTTTGTGTAGCTTTAATCATATCTAAACCACCACAAATCAATAAATAATCTTTATTTGTAATATTCAACTGCTTAGCATATTCAAGCATATTTATATTTTTCTCTTCATCTATGTGCAACCCTTCTAAATCAATTATTTTTTTTATTTCATTTGTTGAAAAACCATATATTTTACCCTTTACAAATTCTGGATATTTCTCTGAAAAATGTATAAGTGGTGCTGAACCGCAGTCTCCTCCAAGTAATACATATTTTTTATTTTTTTCTATTTTTTCTATAAATGGAGTTCCATAAGGGCCTCTTATTTCTATTTCATCATTTGTTTTTAAATTCTTTATTCTTGAAGTCATTTCACCAACTACAGCTATTAAAAATTTTATTATATTATTTTCCTGATATATTACTGAAAACGGCTTTGAAAAATCAAAACATTCTGGCTTTATCATTACAAATTGACCTGGTTCTATATCTATTCTTTTTTCTGTTTCTACTGTTAACAATATATAATTTTCTGTATTCCTATTTTCTTTTATTATAGCTTTCATTAAAATCCCCTTTCATTATATTTAATTTTCCCATCAATCATTGTCAATAATACTTTTCCATATAATTGTTTATAGGGCATATTTTTACCTTTTGAATATATTATTTTATCCCATTCTTCTTTTGGATTAAAAATAACTAAATCTGCTGAATAGCCTTCTTTTATGTCCCCAATTTTTGATAATTTAAAAATTTTCGAAGGGTTATAAGTTGTTTTTTCTATTAAATATTTGAAATCTATTTTATGTTTTTTTGAAAGAGTATAAATAGCAGGTAAAAAGATGTCTAATCCTGATATTCCATTAGGCGCGTTTTCATAATCTTTATTCTTTTCCTTTAATGTATGTGGGGCATGATCACTTACAATAATATCAATATAATCAAGATTATTTATCAAATATTTTTGAGTATCTTTGTCTGGTAATGGAGGATTTATTTTTTTTAATGTATTGTTTTTCTCCTTTTCTAACAAAAGATGATGAAAGGTTATTTCACAACTTACTTTTAAATCTTCTATTTTTGCATACTTTATTAAATCAAGTGTATTTGATGTTGATATGTGAGCAATATGAACATGAGAATTAGAAAACTTTGATAATTCTATATCTCTTGCAACCATCAATGATTCAAATATCTCTTTTCCCAAAAATCTCTTGTCTTCACAATGATTTATTATAATTCCATTAAATTCTTTTGTAATTTGCAAAGCTTTTAACATTATTTCATCATCCCAAACTGGATCACCATCGTCTGAGAAAAATCTATATCCATATTTACTAAATTTTTTTAAATCATTTATTATTTTTCCTTCTCTTTTTTTTGTAATTGCAGGAATAGGAATAATTTTTGAAAGATTTGTTTTTTGACTTTTTTCTTCTATATATTGAAGGCTTTCCAAATTATCAAGAGATGGTTTTGTGTTAGGCATTACACCTAATGTTGTAACTCCTCCATGAATTGCTGCTTTAAGACCTGTCTCTATAGTTTCTTTATATTCAAAACCGGGATCTCTTAAATGTGTATGCATATCTATTATTCCTGGTATAATTACGTATCCATTTGCATCAATTACCTTAGTTACTTTAGCTTTCTTTTGATTTTTTGTAATTTCAATTATTCTTCCATTTTCTATATATATATTAAATTTTCCATTTGTAGAATGTGATATTATTTCAGCATTTTTTATCATAATACTCATATTATCACCTATTATATAAATTTTTAATACATAAACGTTTAATATATGAATATTTTAATGTTAAATATCCCATATTTCATTATAATCGTGTGGTGTCTCACAATATTCGCATATCAATTGTCCTTTTTCATCTTTTATGAATGAACCTTTAACATTTTCACCATAAATAGGATTTGTTATACAATTTTCATTTTTACATCTTAATTCTTCAAATCCATATACTTTTGGTGGTAGTTTTATTCTATATTTTTTTATTACCCTTGAATTTTTTATTATATTAACAGTTATATTAGGCGAAATAGCCGATAATTTTTTAATCTCTTTTTTGGTTAAATACCTATCAGGAAGACTTATATATCCTTTAAAATTTCCATCTTCTGATTTAAAAATCCCATCTGCACTATCTATATCAAAGAATTTCATTATTTTTCTTATTTTCATAATTGTTAAATAAATCTCTTCAGTTTTTTTCCCTTTTGCAATATGATCTATAACAGTTCCATTTTTAATTGGTTTAATACCTCTTTTTCCTTCTTTTTGAACTCCTTTATTTCCATTTTTCACTTCCGCATTTACTATGAATTTTTCATCATCTATTTTTGGTTCATCAAGCATTTCCGTTTTTACAGAAGTGTTAAAATCCGCTTTTAACGCACCACCAAACATTGATAATAATATAATTCTTGTCCAATATCCATTAATAGCTTGTTTTTCCCAACCATTTAAAGGTAATTTATCAAGAAAGGTAGGAATTGTGGGGTGTATTTTGTGTCTTGGAAGAGGATGATAAAACTTTACCTGGTGTGGAAGTAGAGATAGAAAGTCTTTTCTGAAAGTAACTGAATTTCTTAATATAAATTCTTTTTCTAAAATATCTTCACCCATTCTTTCTAATTGAAGTCTGGTAAAATACCATATATCTGCAATATCCTTCTGTTTTAAATATTTTTCTATAGATTCAAATATTCTAACTTCAAAGCCGTTGTTCTTCATTTTTTCTATATAATGAAAAGGCATTGAAATTTCTTCTGGTGCAATTAAATCTACTTTAACACTTTTAAAAATTTTCAAACCATTGATTTTTGAGTGGACAGTTCTTCCATGAAGTAAATCACCAACAAGGGCTATATGGATAAAAGAGTTATCAAAATTCTTTTTTTCAAGGAAAGTAAATTCATCAAGGAGTTCCTGTGTAGGGTGTTCGTGTTTACCATCTCCAGCATTAATAAAAGAAGGAATAGGAAGGTTATTTCTGAGAGCAAATTGAGAAACGGATCTTTCAAGTAATCTACATGTACCTTCTAATTTTGTTCTAACAATGAAAATCGAATAATCACTATAGCCAGTTAGCATATTAAATGTATCAACATAACTTTCTTTTTTATTAAAGGAGGAATGATTTGAATCGAAGATTGTAACTCTAGCTTTTTTGTGGAATTTTGCAGCATTGATGAAGGATTCTTTGGTTCTTGTGCTTGGTTCAATAAAGACAATATAAATACCGACATTTTTGTTAATCATAAATTCAGATAAATCTTCCTTGTTAAGCCATTTTTGTTTTAAACGATAGGTTTGATTATACAAAAAAAGTTGCTCATCAACTGTAAAGTCATTTATAACCGCAAGGGACCTTCCAAGAAAATCATTTTTTAATACCACTGAATTTTCCAATTTACCCACCTCCCAAATTTTTATTCTCACAAATCATACACAAAAAAATTAAAAAAATCAATTAATATAACGTAACAGCAAAATTAACATTTTGCTGTTTAAATTTATTTTAGTGTGTCCAATTAGTAAAGCAAGCGAAAACTCGCAGATTGTCCGAAAAAATAGCGAATGTAGCCGGTCAATTTTGCACGGATGCAAAATTGAGTGAAGCCGAACATGGACGTGAGTCTGATACGACCGGCGAGAATGAGCTATTTTTGAGGATTAACAATCAAGGTTTGAGCGACTTTACTTTTTGGACATCATAATTTATTTAAAATGTATTAAAAAGTCAAATTCACTAAAACATCTCGATTGCTTATCCTACAACCCGCGGTAGCGTGTATATTTGCAAAGCAAATATACTGATTTTTTTATTAATATCTATTTTTTATCTTATTTCTCGCGGTAGCGTGTATATTGCAAAGCAAATATTTAATTTCATGTAAGGTGAACTGTAAACTTAGTTCCAACCTGCCATTTTGATTCGAAATCTATTTTATATCCAGCTAACTCACATAAATATTTCACAATGGATAAACCAAGTCCGGAACCTCTGGCATACTTCTTTGCATCATATCCTCTATAAAATCTTTCAAATATTCTATCCTTCTCATTATCTCTTATTCCGATACCACTATCTTCAACAACTATTTTTTCTTTATTTATTATAATTTTTACTGTTGAATTTTCATGTGAATATTTTATGGCATTTGAAGTTAAATTTCTTAAAATTGTATATATTACAAAAGAATCACCTTTTAAATAATCTACATTAGATATAAAATCTATTTTTATTTTTTTATTCGTTATTTTGTTTTCAAGATCACTTATAACATCACTGAAAATTTTTCCAGGATCAAATATATCATATTTTAGCACATAACTACCAAATTCTGCCATGGATAATAATGTAAGTTGGTCCAGTATTCTTTCTATTTTATTTAAGGATTCTTTTACTTTAGATATGTTTTTTTTCAAATTAACTTCTTTTATAAAATCATCGAGTATATAAATATTCCCTTTTGCAACAGATAAAGGTGTTCTTATTTCATGGGATAAAGAAGTTATAAAATCTGCTTTGACTTTTTTTAAAAGTTCCTGTTCAGTTCTATCTTTTAATATAAGAACCTGTTCTTTTGAAAAATATTTAATAGAAAGATATTTGCTTTTTCCATGGAAAAAATATACTGTTGAATTAATATTAAAATCCTTTGAATTAATAATAGATTTTATAAATTCATCTATTTCATTAAATGTCATTATATTTATAATATCGCTATTTTCATTAAATCCATAATCTTTAGCTTTCATATTAGCACGTTTTACTTTAATTTTATCCAAAATTATATAAGCCTCATCAATATAATCCAATGTTTGAAATTCCATGTTTTCTCCCCTAATCTGTAACTTTTTTATTAAATTTATAACCCATATTTCTAATAGTTTTTATCCAGTTTTTGCCTATTTTAGAGCGTATCATACTAATGTGAACATCAACAACACGATCCGTAATGTATTCATTGTCATACCATATACTTTCTATAATCTCATTTCTCGAAAATATTTTATTATTGTTTTTAGCTAATAAATATAATATTTCAAATTCTTTTGCTGTTAAATCAATAATCTTACCTTTGTATTTCACAGTATAATTATTAGAATAGATTTCCAGATCTTCAAATTGTAATTTTTCATCTTCATTTTTTAACCGCTTCAATAATGCTCTAACCCTTGCAACAACTTCTCTGGGATTGAATGGCTTTGTAATATAATCATCAGCTCCGCTTTCAATTCCAAAAATTTTATCTCTATCTGTATTTTTTGCAGAAATTATTATAATTCCTGTATTTTTATTTTTTGATCTGATATAAGGTAATATATCAACTGAATCACCATCCGGTAACATTATATCAAGTAATATAATATCAACCTTATTAGAATTTAAAAATTTAGTCATTTCATTTATCGAATCAACTTCAAATATTTCATATCTTTCTATTTCAAGATAGGTTTTTAATATATCCTTAATATCAGGATCATCCTCAACAATAAGAATAGATGACATATTTTCACCCCCAAATTATAAAAAATTGGTTATTTTGTGTAAATTCAATTTACAGAAAACTGATTATAAGCTATTTCTAAAAAGGGCATCACCCCCACTATTTGATGCAGATTTATTTTTGTAATATTATTATTTTGTAGTATTATTGTATTGTACCCAAAACTTATTGGAGGTGATACCATGTTCAGAAGTTCTAGAAATGTTTTTGTTTTGGACAATTTAAATGACAAACTTTTTAGTATAACTTCTGACGCTTTTAATTCCCTCAATATGGA